>JAYVYF010000156.1:0-10156 GCA_043784585.1 Burkholderiales bacterium | reverse complement strand
TGATCGCCGCCGTCAGCGTGGTCTTGCCATGGTCAACGTGACCAATCGTGCCCACGTTGACGTGCGGCTTGGTACGCTCAAATTTGCCTTTTGCCATTACTGTTCCTCGTTAAATACAAATATTAACAGTGGGGGATGCGATTGATTTTTAGGTTTACAGTTTTGCCCAAACCTAGAAATCGTCTGGCTTTGCCAGCGATTCTCAACTCACTAACCTAGAAAAAGTAAATTTTTACTTTTTTCGAATTCTTTGGTGCTCTTGACGCGGATTGAACGCGTGGCCTCTCCCTTACCAAGGGAGTGCTCTACCACTGAGCTACAAGAGCGAAGCGGTCGTATTTTGGAAATGACTTGCGGTGTTGCTAAACCCCCTTGTGTACAAACGCGTACACCGCGGGGTCGCGCGCCTGCACTTCATTCCCAAAAAAGCGCCCGAACTGCAAAAACTTAAGGCTTGGAGCGGGTGAACGGAATCGAACCGTCGTCATAAGCTTGGAAGGCTTCTGCTCTACCATTGAGCTACACCCGCAAATTCGAAACTTTCACCTGACTACAATTGATTCTCACGCGACTACAAAATCTTGGTGGAGAGGGCGGGATTCGAACCTGCGTACTCGTGAGAGGGCAGATTTACAGTCTGCTGCCATTAACCACTCGGCCACCTCTCCACTGAACCCAAGATTATGCAGAATTTTGGGCATTAGGTCAATCAAAGCTCGAATAATGACGTTGAGCGGGGCACAGCAGGGCGCCAAGACAATTTTTCTTCGATAATTCAATGCGTTGTAACGCAGTTATGCAAATCCCATCTTCCAGCTCGATTTACCGCGCTGCATATTTCTGCCCGAGCCTTCTCCGCTCATGACCCCATTTTAAAAATTGCGGTCAGTTTGTCGTGTTTGTCCCATTTGTTTGACCCAACTTTGCGACCGCTCAACGCTTCACGGCGAGCCCGCCAGCACCGCTATTGGCCCGATTACAACGGGCATCTCACCCTCCTGCCAGCGACTGGGCCGCTATTACCCGCCATCATCGCCATCCCACCCCAACGTCCCAGCCGTTACCGTTCTTCGCGGTAATTGATCCCTGCAAAGAGCTAGGAGGATTGGCAATAGGCAACGCTCTCAAAAAGGGCGGCAACAACCTTTCTACGCGTCATGGCTCGGCGACCGAAGGACAGGATGTGCTATGCCAATGCTGCAGACACCGCGCTGGTGGGATAACTGCACATTGCAACGCAATTTGAGCTAGCGCCGCACCGGGCCAATGGCGCACATTTCGTCAGCTGATTGGGATGCCCTGATTCATCTGGCCAAAAATTTGGCCAAAACGAAATCGCATCGGCATTGCTGAATGCTAACTGACCGCTTTAGTCGGCAACATTATCCGCACCACTTTTATCATCCGATCCTGCACCTGCAAAATTTCCAGTACGTGATCGCCGATTTTCACAGTGATACCGGGTTCGGGAATATCTTCCAAATGCTCAGTCACTAAACCATTCATCGTCTTCGGCCCATCAAGGGGAAAGTTAAATCCCAGCTTGCGATTCAACACCCGCAGCGGGCATGAACCTTCCACCATCACCGAGCCATCGCTTTGTTTGGAATAGAAGCCCGTATTCATCGGGCTCTGGCTGGTAAATTCGCCAACGATTTCTTCCAGAATATCCTGCAGCGTCACCAGGCCCTGAATCTCGCCGTATTCATCTACCACCAGCGCCATGCGTCGCTGCTGTTCCTGAAAATGTGTGAGCTGCTGCAGCAACGGCGTGCCTTCTGGAATGAAGTAAGGATCGCGCATAATTTCGCGCAGCGTGGCAATTTCGAGCGGCTCGTGGCGCGAGGCGTTCAGCACTTTGCGCACATGCACGAGCCCGATCACGTTTGAAAAATCGCGATCATACATCACCAGCCGCGTGTGATGCGACGTTGATAACGCATGGCGAATATTTTCAATCTTGTCGTTGATATCGACAGCCTCGATCAGCGCGCGTGGCGTCATCGTGTCGTCCACCGTCATGTGTTCAAGATCAAACAAATTCACCATAATATTTTGGTGTTTTTTCGGAATAAACTGCCCGCCTTCCAGCACCAGCGTGCGCATTTCTTCCATCGACAACGGCTGCGCGCCTTCAACGGCGGGCTTGATCCTTAACACTTTCAAAATGACGCGCACAAACACGTTGATAATCCACATTACCGGCTTGGTCATCGTAATGAGCGGCGTCAGGACATAGCTGGCGGCCAAGGCAATTTTTTCAGCGAACCGCGCGCCAATAACCTTGGGCAAAATCTCTGCAAAAATCAGAATACAAAACGAGGCTGCGCCAGTCGCAATCGCTAAAACATATTCGCCATCACCAAGCAACCGGCGACAAATTTCGGCGACCAGAATGGTGGTGGCGGCGTTGATAACCGTATTTCCTGCTAGTATAAATGACAGCATTTCGTCGACCTTTACCAACAGCATGCTGACTAAGCGCGCACCGCGACTGCCCTGCTTTTCCAAATGCCGCAACCGATAGCGGTTGAGCGACATCATGCAAGTCTCGGACATCGAGAAAAACCCGGAGCTGGCGAGCAATATCCCAAGCGCTACGAACAGCCACTTGATCGAAATATCGTCAGTCATGTCATTAGCCGTGCGATATGGCAACTAAGCTGAAACCTCCAGCGCGGGTGGACTTGAACAAGCATAAATGCCCTGAAACACGCTACTGTCCTAGCGTTTGAATGGTCAAACATAGGCGAAATCAAATTCGCTTGAGGATGAATTCGAGCACAAATTTGCTGCCCGCATACGCCAGCAGCAGCATCACAAAGCCTATCAAGGTCCAGCGCACCGCTGTTTTGCCGCGCCAACCCGCCTGCCAGTGGCCGAGCAGCAAGCCGCCAAAAATGAGCCATGAAATGGCGGCAAATACTGTTTTGTAGGTCACGGTAAAGGCTTTGCCGTAAACCGCTTCTGAAAAAAATACGCCGCTGATCAACGTAATCGTCAGTAGCACAAACGCTGCAAACAGTAGACGAAACAACAGCTTTTCGACGCGCATTAATGGCGGCAGCTGGCTATCTAGCGAATTCAGCGTTCCGGATTGCAGGCGTTTCTCTAGAAACAGCATCAACAACGCATGTAATGCCGCCACCGTAAATAACGCGTAACCTGCAATCGCCACGGCAATATGCAGGCGAAATGCCCAACCGCCATAGACCACCACATGTTCAGAAGGCAGTAGCGTAGGCAGAAGCGCGGCCACAATCGCCAGCGGTGCCAGATAGAGCTCGGCAAGTCGGGTCAGCCGCGCATCATTGCCCAGCACCACGTAGCTCAGCAACGTTAGCCAGCCGATGAGTGATGAGGTATGTGAAAACCCGATATTCCAACCTTCTTCGAGGAACATCGCATCGAACAGCGCGACCCCGTGCAACATGATGCCGAGCCAGATTAGAATCTTAGCAATGCCCGCCGGGTTGGAGCCATCAGCAGCATCGGAATACTCCGTCGGTTGCAACCGGCTCTTGCTGATCCAGGCAGCGATTGCCGCCATTAAATAGATCACGGCGGTGGTAACATTGAGTACTGTCAGCAGCATAAATTTTATTAAATTTTTTCTTTATAATTCTAGCTCAAGTTTACACCATACACTCCGGCCATTATTGGCAGACGAACCCCTGATCTGGCGTAAAGCGCAGACATTTTTGATCGATCATCCATGTTGGACAACCTCACCAATCGTTTCTCGGGCATTGTAAAACAGCTGCGCGGCCAGTCGCGCCTATCAGACGACAATATCGCCGAGGCGCTCCGCGAGGTTCGCATGGCCTTACTCGAAGCCGATGTTGGACTGGCGGTCGTCAAAGACTTCATCGCCAAGGTCAAAGAGAAATCGCTTGGTGCAGACGTATTGCAAAGCCTCACGCCCGGTCAGGCGTTTATCGGTATCGTCAACGCTGAATTGATCGCCCTGATGGGCGGTGCTGAAAATACCGCACCGCAATTAAATGCACTCCCGCTCAACCTCGCCACCACGCCGCCAGCCATTGTAATGATGGCGGGCTTGCAGGGTGCCGGTAAAACAACCAGCGCAGGCAAGCTCGCCAAGCTGCTGCGCGAGCGCCATAAAAAGAAAGTATTGGTGGTGTCGGTTGACGTTTATCGCCCCGCCGCCATTGAGCAATTGCGTACGCTGGCCAAACAAGTGGGCGTCGATTTTTTTGAAAGTGATGTGACTCAAAAGCCGGTCGATATTGCTCGCGCGGCCAAAGATTGGGCACGAATTCATTTTCACGATGTGCTGATTGTGGATACTGCGGGCCGCTTGGCGATTGATGAAGTGATGATGGCAGAAATCAAAGCCGTTCATGCCGCCATCGAACCGATTGAAACACTGTTTACGGTCGACGCCATGCAGGGCCAGGATGCGGTAAACGTAGCCAAAGCATTTAACGAAGCGCTACCGCTGACCGGCGTGGTGCTTACGAAGCTTGATGGCGATTCGCGTGGCGGTGCAGCGCTATCGGTGCGCCATGTTACCGGCAAGCCGATCAAATTTTCCGGCATCTCGGAGAAAATGGACGGACTCGAACCGTTCTACGCAGATCGCATGGCGTCGCGCATTTTGGGCATGGGCGATGTGTTATCGCTGATTGAAGACGCGCACAAAAACGTCGATATGGCGGAAGCACAAAAGCTCGCCGAGAAATTCAAAAAAGGCAAGGCATTCGACTTCGACGATTTCAAAATGCAGCTCACACAGATGCGCAAAATGGGCGGCATGTCGGCGATGATGGACAAGCTTCCCGCGCATCTCACCCAGGCCGCCACGCAATCACCGGATTTGCAGGAAAAGCAGCTGCGCCGCACTGAAGGCATCATTAATTCGATGACGCCCGCCGAGCGCCGCAAACCGGAGTTAATCAAGGCCTCGCGTAAACGCCGCATCGCGATGGGCGCAGGCGTGCAAGTACAAGAAGTCAACCGGATGATGACGCAATTTGAGCAGATGCAAAAAATGATGAAAATGATGAAGGGCGGCGGCATGGCCAAGATGATGCGCGGCATGAAGGGCATGATGCCGGGAATGAAATAAGCGCAATATTGATCGCTCATATGGATTCATTTTTCAACGGCTTACTCCACACGCTCGGCTATCTTGCCGTGGTGTACGCGGGCATGTCTGTGATTGAGCGGATTGCGCCGGCTGAGCCGGATCAGCCCATCAAACGCACATTATTTAATCTGGGTTTGACGCCGCTATTGCTCGTGATCAGTGGCGGGCTGCTAGTATTTCTGACGCCGTTTGTACAACACCTCGTCACGCCGCCCATGGGTCAGCGCATCAAGATCGAATTCCCGTGGACGGGTGGCCTCGGCGCGGTGGCGGGGTCGGTATTGGTGATGATGGCGCTTATGTTCATTACCGATTTTGTCTACTACTGGTGGCATCGATTTCAGCACACCAACCGCTGGCTGTGGGCGCAGCACACGCTGCATCATTCAGAGCGCTCACTCAATGTCGTCGCCAGTCTGCGTCATCATTGGCTGGAGGATCCACTTCGGCTGTTCATTCAGACGGTGCCACTCGGCTTCGCGTTCTTTTTTGCACCGCCGTCGGTCGCATGGGTGGGAATGTTGATTGGTTTGTGGCCGTTTTTTATTCATATGAATTTGCGCCTTTCAATGGGACCGCTGACACCCATTTTGTGCGGACCGCAATATCACCGCGTTCATCACTCCATCTTGCCTGAGCATCACGACAAAAATTTCGCGGCATTTTTCCCCCTTTGGGACATTTTATTTGGCACCGCATATCTGCCCAAAAAGAACGACTATCCGCCCACCGGCATTGAAGGGGTGGAGATTGAAAACGCGTCGAAGGCACTGCTTTCACCGTTCGTCGATTGGACGCGAATGTCGCGTGAAGTCATTGCCAGACGATCCGCCAAATTCAACAATCGGAAAATAAAAACCGATGCCTGAGCAGGTTTGGAGCCAACAAGGCAAAAAACGAGCGCTGATGAATACGGGCGGGGGGCCACGCCGGTGACCGCGCCTTTGAGCACATCATTGAACACACCTGAAGCCGCGCGCAGCCCGAGCCTCGATGCATTTCGTGTGGTCGCTATCACCTGCGTCATGCTGGCCCACGGCAGCCTGCTGGGGATCGATAGTTTTCCTGGACTGCGTTACGTCACGATTATTTTTGGCGTCATCGGTGTGGAATTATTTTTTGTCTTGAGCGGGTTTTTGATTGGCCGACAGCTCCTGAATGTCGGCGAAGGCACCCAAAGCATCCCGAATTTCTGGGCACGCCGGTGGTTACGCACGCTCCCCAACTATTACCTTTTTCTCATCGTCAACTGGATGCTTTACGTTTATGGTTTGAAACGACCTGCGGGCGAGTTTTCGTTACTTGTCTTTTCGCACAATTTAGTCACACCTTTCAACACCGCATTTTTTGCTGAAAGCTGGTCGCTGGCGGTCGAGGAATGGTTTTATTTAATCGCACCACTACCAGTTTTTTTACTCACGCTTGTTTTCTCGAAAAGCCAAAAATTTGCCGTGCTGGGTGCCATGATCGCCATCATCATCACCTGCACGTTTGCGCGCTTGGGCGTAGCGCAGATCATCAATTCCTCTATCGACAGCGCACTGCGCAAAATCGTCGTTCTGCGCCTTGATGCGCTCGCGTTCGGCGTGCTATTGGCGTGGCTGCAACGCTACCGCGCCCCCACGCTGGCAGCACTTGCTCGCGGTTGGTGGCGAGTATTGGGCATTGTGCTACTGCTGGCTGCGATCGCATATCTCGCCACGCTCACCGAGGCACTGGCATTTTTCGCCGCGCCAACAGATCGTGACCGATGGCTTGCGCCGCTGCTATTCACGCTATTGCCCATCTCATGCGCGCTGTTACTCGCGGGCGCACAGGCCGTACCCATGCAAGGTCACGTATGGATCAGCCTTCAGAGTAAATGGGCATATTCAACTTATCTGCTGCATTTTCCGCTGCTGTTGCTCATCCTGCATTTTTGGACGGAGCCCAAAAGCGCCACCAGCGTCGCTCTTGCCTTAGGCGGCTGGTATCTCGCCACACTAGCCGGCGCGGCCATTATTTATCGCGGGTTTGAAAAGCCGCTCATGGATTTGCGCATGCGATTTGCGCCGGTTAAGACTGAATATGCGGAGCCCGCCAAATATTCTACAAAACTCTAGCATCGACGGGTATTTCCCGCCCTTTTTGCTCCAGACACTTTGCCAACGCTAGCGTTGAAAAACTAGCCCTTAGGCAAACTCTGCAACCGCTTGAGAAATACCGTCATCTCCTTCGCGGCTTGCTTGTCGCCTTTCACTTCGGCGGCGGTGATGCCCTGGCGATAAGCTTCACTCGCGCCCTGATCGTCACCGAGCTGCGCCAATGCCTTGCCTAATAATTTCCAGGCGGCCGAATAGCCTGGGTCCAGCGCAACCGCCGCGCGCAGATGGTCGCTGGCGTGCGCTGCATCTTCGGCTTTCATATACTCATTGCCGAGGGAGAAGCGCAATAATGGCGAATCCTTGCCGCCGGCCAGCATTTTTTCAAAATTTTCGATCATGCCCATAACAGTCCATTTCGTAAACGTGACGAGACCAATTAAGTTGATGACAAGTTTAAGCTTATCAATAACAATAGATATTGCTGTTTCAAGCAAGCCCTTTGTCTAAAACTAATGAGAGACCCGATGATTCACGCGCACGGTTTTTTTTCTGCACTGGTCGCTGCTGCCTCGATCGTTTTTACGAGCGCAGCGATTGCCCAAGCACCTGTTGCACCTAGCGCGTCCGCTGGCTCGCCTGCCCGCAAGCCGGCGAATGCGCGCGATATTTCCATTGGGCTGCAGGCCGCGATCACCTCGATGGATCCGCATTATCACAACATCGGCCCGAACAACAGCACGCTGCGCCACATCTTTGAGCCGCTGGTGAGGCCTGATGAAAACCAAAAATTGACGCCGGCATTGGCGACCTCCTGGAAGGCGCTCGACGATACAACGTGGGAATTCAAGCTGCGCAAGAATGTGCGCTGGCATGATGGCTCACCGTTTACGGCCGACGATGTGGTGTTCACGCTAAAACGCGTACCCAATGTACCCAACAGCCCGTCATCGTTTGCGACCTTCACCAAGCCGATCATCGATGTAAAGGTAGTGGACGCGCACACCCTCATTTTTAAGACTGCGTTTCCACACCCGCTATTGCCGTCGGACTTAACCGCAGTGGCGATTGTTTCCAAAGCGGTGGGCGAGAAAGCCACTACCGGTGACTACAATTCGGGCAAGGCCGCCATCGGCACTGGCCCCTATAAATTCCTGGAATACGTCGCCAACCAGCGCATTGTCGTCAAGGCCAACTACGGCTACTGGGGCGGCGAGGAGCCTTGGGACAAGGTGACGTTCAAAATGCTGACCAGCCCCGCCGCGAGGGTGGCGGCGCTCTTGTCCGGCGACGTGGAAATGATCGAAACCGTGCCGACCGCCGATATCGCGAAGCTCGAAAAAGACCCTAAATTTGCGCTTTCAAACAAAGTATCCAACCGCGTGATTTACGTGCATTTAAATCAACATCAGGATAAAGCGCCGTTTTTTTTAACCGACAAAACCGGTAAGCCGCTGGACAAAAATCCCCTGAAAGATGTTCGCGTGAGGAAAGCGCTGTCGATGGCGATCAACCGCGATGCGATCGTCAGCAAGGTAATGGAAGGCCGTGCGGTTGCTGCCTCGCAGCTGTTAGCCGATAATTTTTTCGGCACCAGCAAGAAATTAAAACCGACTAAATTCGACCCTGAAGGTGCCAAGAAGCTGCTGGCGGAGGCGGGCTATCCGAATGGTTTTGCGATGACCATTCACGGCCCCAATAATCGCTACATCAATGACGCGGCGATTACCCAAACCATCGCACAATTTTATTCACGCATCGGCATCGACGCAAAAGTTGACACGATGCCGTCCAGCGTTTATTTCACGCGCGCCACCAAGCTGGAATTCAGCTACATGGTGCTCGGCTGGGGTACCGAATCCGGTGAGCAGGGCTCCGCGCTGCGCTCGCTTCTCGCCACCTACGACAGCGCAAAGGGCATGGGCGTGACCAATCGCGGGCGCTATTCCAATGCCACATTCGACAAAGCACTTAGCGCTGCGCTCGTGACCATGGACGATAAAAAACGCGAGGGCATGATTCAGGGTGCGGCTGAAATGGCGATGGAAGATGTGGGCCTGATTCCGTTGCATTACGAAGTCTCGACCTGGGCGACCACCAAAGGGCTGAAGTACATTCCGAGGACGGATCAATATACGTTGGCGATGAGCCTTAAACCCGTTAATTTATCGGTGAAATAACAAAAAATACATACTTGTTTATCAAAATATTTTCTGAAATTTACTTAGATGATAAACGTTGTTCTTCCAAAGAAAGCGTTAGTTTACTAAGTTGCGTTCGGTAAGCATTTGCTCGACCTTCATCTTTGTATCCATATCTGCCAGTAGCGTAAATGCTCGCTAACTCATCAAACGCTTCTTGTATTCCTTGAGCTGCAGCTTGTTCAAGAAAACCAACAGCCTTAAAGCTCATTTCACCAACTTTTTCAGAATTTCTCCATATCCAAGCAGGATCGTTTTGTGGAGCCATAAACAAATACTTTTCATAAGCAACCATGGCTTCTTGATTCCCAGAAGTCGCTGCCGATTCAAGGAAATCGAATCTTTGAACAGAAGTGTCTTCAGAAATAACTTTGCATGTGTCGTTTACTTGTACAAGTTCGTTCATCTGCTTTTCTGGAACTTGACCACCGCGCGCCCGCGATACCCGCATCTGTAGCAATTCAGCTTTCTGCAACACACACCAGTTTGCTGCCTCAAACACTACAATTTTTGCTTGAGCATCTCCCCCAGTAGATTTTAAAAGTAAAGCATCCCAGTTTTTTAAAGCACTTAGCGGGGAAGGACGCTCTTCTCTAAAAGAATTTAATGTTCGCAATACTGCGGGTACAAGCAATAACTGATTTGCTTTTGCATTTTGTACATTAAAAAGCTTATCCCTCTCTGTAGCTAACTGAGATTCAACTGGTCCTAGAGTTTTCTTTATTTTAGTCGTTACGTTACTAGCTTCTAAATTGTTTGTG
>JAYVYF010000155.1:0-6214 GCA_043784585.1 Burkholderiales bacterium | reverse complement strand
AACTGGCACCGCCGCCCTGGTTCAGCTCGACGTGTTCCGGCCGCAGCCCCAACACCAGTTCGCCGGCCCGCGGCGCGGCCACCGGCAGCGCCAGCGTCTGGCCGCCGGCCGTGAAGCGCGAGCCGTCGGCCTGGCCGGTGATCAGGTTCATCGGCGGCGAGCCGATGAAGCTCGCGACGAAGGTGGTGGCCGGCCGGTGGTACACCTCGTCGGGCGTGCCGATCTGCTCCATGCGGCCGGCGTTCATGACGATCATGCGTTGCGCCAGCGTCATGGCCTCGACCTGGTCGTGGGTGACGAACAGCGAGGTCACGCCGAGGTCGGCATGCAGCTTCTGAATTTCGAGCCGCGTGGCCGCGCGCAGCTTGGCATCGAGGTTCGAGAGCGGCTCGTCGAACAGGAACACCTGCGGCTGGCGCACGATGGCGCGGCCCATCGCGACGCGCTGGCGCTGGCCGCCGGACAACTCGCGCGGCTTGCGTTGCAGGTAGGGCCCGAGTTCGAGGATCTTCGCCGCCTTGTCGACGCGCTGCTTGATCTCGTCGGTGGCGACCTTGGCGATCTTCAGCCCGTAGGCCATGTTGTCGAACACGCTCATGTGCGGATACAGCGCGTAGTTCTGGAACACCATCGCGATGTCGCGCTCGCTCGGTTCGACGTCGTTGACGACGCGCCCGCCAATGCTGATCTGGCCGCCCGATATTTCTTCCAGCCCCGCCACCATGCGCAGCAGTGTCGACTTGCCGCAACCCGACGGCCCGACGATGACGATGAACTCATGGTCGGCGATCTCGGCGCTGACGCCGTGGATCACGGGGTTGGCTTTGGGCCCGGTGCCGTAGCGCTTGACGACGTCTTTGAGGGTGATGGATGCCATGTCTGCTTTCTATTTCTGCTCTTGGACGTCTACTTCTCGGTGTCCACCAGACCCTTGACGAACCAGCGCTGCATGAGGATCACGACAAGTGCGGGCGGGATCATCGCCATGATCGCGGTCGCCATCACGATGTTCCATTCGTTGCCCGAGTCCCCACCCGCGATCATCCGCTTGATGCCGACCACGACCGGGTACATGTCTTCGCTGGTGGTGGCCAGCAGCGGCCACAGGTACTGGTTCCAGCCGTAGATGAACTGGATCACGAACAGCGCCGCGATCGAGGTTTTCGACAGCGGCAGCAGGATGTCCCAGAAGAAGCGCATCGGCCCGGCGCCATCGATGCGCGCGGGCGCCGCTTGAGTGGCTTTAGTTGGGTAAATTCTTGTTCCCAATAACGTAGAACGTGCGGTTTGACGCCGCACAGTTCGCTTACCTCACCAATGGTGAAGTAACGTTTTGCAGGGATTGCGGGCAGGCTACTGGTGAGAAGTGGTTCCATTGAATGATTTTTCAACGAGGCTCTTTAACTTCTGGCTGGCATGGAAGGTGACAACACGGCGCGCGGTGATAGGAATTTCTTCTCCAGTCTTTGGATTTCGACCTGGCCGCTGAGGTTTGTTGCGTAACTGAAAATTACCAAACCCTGACAGCTTTACGGAATCACCTTTTTCCAATGCGAGACGAATTTCCTCGAAAAAAGATTCAACCATATCCTTTGCCTCGCGCTTGTTGAGGCCCACTTTTTCGAACATTAGGTCCGCTAGCTCAGCTTTCGTCAACGTCATCGTCATTTATTGTTTATTTTCTGAGAGTTGCGCCAAATTCTTGAGACAAAACTTTAACAATTTCGGCCACTGTTAGATCGCACGCCACATCTGTCAACGTCAACTCAGTATCCTGCATAACTATACGAAAGGCAAGGCTTTTTTGTCCAGCGGCGAGCCCGTTTCCCCGATATAAGTCGAACAACGCAAACTCCATTACTGAAGGGTAATTTTCTAACTTTACAGCATCAATGATGGACTGAACGGGTATGTCGTCGCTGAACAACAAGGCCACATCTCGACGCACGGCTTGCATTCGGGATAGCCCAGAAAAATGCGGCGATGAGATTTTCGCCGCCACTTTAGCATCGAGTTCAAACAAGATAGGCGCAATGGGAATCTCGTATTTTTGCTGCCAGCGAGGATGCAATTCGCCCAATAACCCAACTCGCTTGCCGTCAACTAAAATCCAGCTGGATCGACCCGGATGCAGTGCAGGATGATCTGACTTCTCAAATCTGACCTGAAATCCGTCCAACAACGCCTCGACATCTCCCTTAACAGCAAAAAAGTCAGTTTTAGCGGATTTGTCCTGTCCCCACTGTTCGGTGTGCAACGAACCATAGGCCAGCCCTGCGATCCGTTCAGGCTGGGCGCTGACGCTCGCCTCAGCACTCGGGAAGCACCTTCCCAGCTCGAATAGACGCAAACGGCTCTCGCCGCGATTCAAGTTATTTTTTAGATTTTCGATCAGGCCGCCAATGAGACTGGTGCGCATGACATTCATGTGGCTGGCAATAGGATTAACTAGTCTGACTGGCGACAAATTAGCCACAAAATCAGCTTCCCAAGCTTCAGATACAAAACTGAAATTAATAACCTCCTGATAACCGAGACCGGCAATGACATGACGAAGTGCCGAACGGGAACGATGCCCCTCTGGAATAGCCAGCATCGGCACCGACGATTTAGGCGGGAGCGACGGGACGTTATCGTAGCCATAGACACGGGCGACTTCCTCGATAAAGTCCTCTTCAATATTCAAATCAAACCGGTATGGAGGCGGCGTCACCATAAGCGTGGCTCCTGCTTTGATGACGGCACATTGCAGGCGCTCCAGGATGTCTGTCATCGATTCAACGGGAATATCCAAACCAATAATAGAGTTTACGCGCGCTATACGCACTGGCACAGAAACGCGCATTGGCAGCTCGCCCTTTGCCTCGGTAATAGGGCCAATTTCAGTGCTTGATGTACCGCAGATGTCGAGCGTCAAGCGGGTGGCATATTCAATTCCACTAAGCGCGGATGTTGGATCAACGCCACGTTCGAAGCGGTAAGCCGCATCAGAATTAATCCCCAGCTGGCGTGTTTTTCCTTGAATTACATCTTGCGCGAAGAATGCGGCTTCAAAAAATACATTTGTGGTTGTCGTCGTAACCGCGCTCTCTAAACCTCCCATTACGCCGGCCATCGCCACCGGACCAGCGTCATCGGCAACCAGCAACATGTCCGGCGCCAGTACGACATGTTGCTCATTCAATAAATTGATCTCCTCAGCCGCACGCGGGAAACGCACATTAATATTACCCTTTAGCTTGTCGAGATCAAACGCATGCATCGGGCGGCCACGTTCTAGCGTTAGGTAATTGGTAATATCGACCAACGGCGAAATGGACCGAAAACCAGCACGTTCTAAACGACGCTTCATCCAATCCGGAGTCGGCGCTTGGGTGTTGATATTTTTAATTACGCGTCCCAAATAATGGCCGCAAGCTTTTGCCTCGGAAATCGTCACGCCCCGCGCTTCGGTTGCGTTCGATGGCACAACGGCAACAACGGGAATGTTAAGTTTCGCGCCTGTGACTGCGGCCAAGTCGCGTGCAATGCCGACCATTGACAAACAATCGCCACGGTTTGGCGTCAATTTAAGCGTTAGATAAATATCGTTTAAATCCAAATATTCGCGGATATCTTGACCAATGGGCGCGTCGACTGGCAATTCCAACAGTCCTGCATGATCGTCTGACAGACCCAACTCTCGGGCCGAACAAAGCATGCCGTTTGAATCCACGCCACGTAATTTTGCCTCTTTAATATCTAAACCTGGCAATTTTGCCCCCACCATTGCGCAAGGCACACGCATCCCGACGACCACGTTTGGTGCACCGCAAACGATTTGTAGCAAACTGGCAGTGCCTACGTCCACCTCGGTAACGCGTAATTTGTCAGCGTTGCGGTGCGGATTGACAGTTTTGATTTCGGCCACCACGATTTTATCGAAGGCGGGCGCAACTGCCGACATCTCTTCAACCTCGAGCCCGGCCATCGTGAGCGCATGTGATAAATCATCAACCGAGCCTTTAAAGTCGACAAGCTCTCGCAACCAGTTTACGGATACTTTCATTTGCCTATTTCCTTACCGAAACTGCGCTAAAAACTTCATGTCATTTTCAAAAAACAAGCGCAGATCATTCACGCCATATTTCAGCATGGTGAGGCGATCAAGGCCCATTCCGAACGCGAAGCCGGAGTACTTTTCAGGGTCAATGCCGCCATTGCGCAGCACTTGTGGATGCACTACACCACCGCCACCAATTTCGAGCCACTTAATCTTCCCGCCCTTGTTTTCCCATTCGATGTCAATTTCCACGCCGGGCTCAACGAATGGAAAAAACGACGGACGAAAACGAATTTGCATATCATCGCGCTCAAAAAAAGCGCGGAAGAATTGTGTCAAAGTGCCCTTTAAATCAGCAAGGCTGATGCCTTCATCCACCCATAGGCCTTCGACCTGATGAAACATGGGTGAATGCGTCGCATCGTGGTCGCAGCGGTACACACGACCCGGGCAAATGATGCGGAACGGTGGCTTATTGGCCTCCATATAACGAATTTGCACCGGCGAGGTGTGCGAGCGCAGCAAATTTTCAGAGTTAAGAATATAAAAAGTATCCTGCATTGAGCGTGCCGGATGATTGGGCGGCGTGTTGAGCGCGGTAAAGCAATAGTAATCAGTTTCGATCTCAGGCCCATCTGCGACTGAAAACCCCATGGTCGAAAATAGCGCCTCAATTCGTTCCAGCGAGCGCGTGACTGGATGTAATCCACCCATCCCTGAGGTGGAACCTGGCAACGTCACGTCGATGGCTTCTGCGGCCAGTTTAGTGGCGAGTTCGACGTTGAAAATTCGCTTCTTTGCATCGTCAATCAGCGTCTCTAGCTGGGCCTTGACGATATTGATCGCTGCGCCAGTCGTTTTCTTTTCATCTAGCGATAACTTGCCCAATGCTTTTAATTGTTGGGTAAGTGAGCCTGATTTGCCCAAAAAAAGAGCCTTGGCCTGATCAAGTTCAGGCAAGGTCGCGACGCCCGCTAGTGCGATCGTCGCTTCTTGCAATATGGTGTTGAGATCGCTCATAGTAGCTTTTCAGAGTACTGGACGGAAACGACAAAGTAAGGAAATAAATGATCCACAAGCAAAAAGCCCGCTCGTTTGAAGGAGCGGGCTCTTCGCGTTATTACTTTACAACTACGCGCCTCGGGCCGCTTTCGCCTGCTCGATAAATCGCGTGAACGCTGGCTTATCCATTACAGCGAGGTCCGCCAATACTTTACGGTCTACATCAATAGAGGCACGCTTCAGGCCATTCATGAATGTGGAATAGTTCATGCCGCCATTTCGGGCTGCAGCATTGATACGTGCGATCCACAGTGCGCGGAAGACACGCTTTTTGTTGCGACGGTCCCGATAGGCATATTGGCCGGCTTTCATCACCGCCTCTTTAGCGATGCGGAAGACTTTACTGCGGCGTCCGCGGTAGCCTTTGGCTAGATCGAGGATTTTCTTGTGACGGGCGCGGGCGGTAACACCACGTTTAACTCTTGGCATGGTGGCGCTCCTTTACGCGTAAGGCAACATTGCGCGAACACTCGCAATGTTGGTTGCATGGATTTCGGCTGTACCGCGAAGCTGACGCTTTGATTTCGTCGTTTTCTTGGTCAAAATATGGCGCTTAAACGCTTGCGAGCGCTTGATGGAGCCGGAACCACGCACTTTGAAGCGCTTGGCTGCTCCGCTCTTGGTCTTCATTTTTGGCATGTTGTTTCCTTTAGTTGCCTGACCGCAGCAGGTGGTGAAAAGGCTTCACCCTTGAAACCTGAAGACGGCTTTTTTGCATCATCGATTTTTAAAATCCGGGTGATGCCCCGATGGTACAAAAAATTATCTAAATCTTCTTCTTCGGTGAAACCACCATAATCATTTGGCGGCCTTCCATTTTAGGAAACTGTTCAACTTGACCCACTTCCGCTAAATCTGCCTGTACTCGCTTCAATAATTCCATACCCAACTCTTGATGAGCCATTTCACGACCGCGAAACCGCAGAGTAATTTTAGTTTTATCGCCTTCCTCCAAGAACCGCTTCAAGTTCCGCACTTTGATGTTGTAATCTCCATCATCAGTACCCGGACGGAATTTTATTTCCTTCACTTGAATCTGTTTTTGCTTCAGTTTGGCTTCGTGCGCTTTTTTAGCTTCGCGGTACTTGAATTTGCCAAAATCCATGATTC
>JAYVYF010000154.1:0-2179 GCA_043784585.1 Burkholderiales bacterium | reverse complement strand
TGTTGCTTCACGGCAGTCCGCATATGCGTCAATTTTGCCGACAGAGTACTTGACTTCGCTGTCCGTAGAAGAGCGCGAAGAGCGGTGGAGAAAATGCATCTTAGAGGGAACATCCGAGCTACTAGTAGCCAAGAATAATGGCATCGTTCAAGGCTGGCTAAACTTCGGTAAGTGTCGAGACCAAGACAGCCCGCCAAACAATGCAGAAATCTGGGCGCTCTATGTTTCACCGGAATCCTGGTCAACTGGAATGGGCTGCGCACTTTGGGTTTGCGCAAAGGCACTCATGCTTGGGCGTGGCTTTAAGTCTTGCAGCTTGTGGGTATTCCCACAAAACTTACGGGCAATCAAGTTCTATCAAGCAGCTGGCTTCAGTCACGATTCAGTTTTATTCAAGAGCTTCGAGGTCGCGGGTAAGCAGCTTCAGGAGGTGCGCTATGTCCGCCAACTTGACGCCTGACGCTTCCATCGAGCGTAACCGCCCGGGCAAGTCGGCGGGGGTAAAAAACGCCCCCGCAAGAATTTGCCAATGCTTTTTTGTTTGCGCGTTTTCCAATGTCGTTACATGCGCCTCAAATCAAGCTGCGCGTGGGCGTGGGGGCCACGCCCACGCCATCTTTCCATAATGGGCCGACTTGTCGATGTTATGCACATGCAATACGGTCAAGGGTGGGGAAATCGGGTTTTCCCACGCAAAGTCTTTCACTGATATCGGTTTACGAATCATAAGCCCGGATTCAAGTTCGAGTAGCAACATAATTGGGCGCTTGGTGGGCGGGTGAGGAGACGAAAAAGCGGTACTCTTTTTTTCCAGCATGAAAGGATATCGCCACGAAGCGCGCATTCAGCAACGAATACCGTGATCGGGTGATCGCGACCACACGCCATAAACAGAAATTGCGTGTCGTATGTTCGATTCCGCACATACGACACAATGCTGGCGGCGTAACATTTAGCGATGCCTCATGAATGCTTAACCGAAAAATTGATTGGCCCTTGCCGCGAAAAAGTGGCAACGCGGGATGGGCTTCTTATGAGCCCCTCACATGACGATCACGGCTTGCCGATGTTGCTCCAGCAAATCTTCGGAACGTTGCGTCACCAGCCATTGACACCTAAACGTGAAATCGCAACGGCAGTTCCTGCGCCAGCACCAACCCAGATCGGCCGCGCATCCGACTTACGTAATGCCGAATTGTTGCGCCCGGGTTACAGCATCGATCAGATCGCCCACGACGACGACGACATCTGTCAGCCCGCGACAGAGCTTGCCGTCAAACGCAAGGAGCCCACCACAGCCGACAAATTCCGCACGCTAGGCCGCTGCATTGAACTGCGCGTTGCCTGCAAACCGATTAAAAAGTTATAACAACATGGTCTCTCAGATGCCGTTTCTGCAACGTGTGTCCGATGTCGCTACCCTCGATATTGCCCAAACGATAGTTTGCGCAGTGGCAGCAATGTCCTGGGCATTTTTAGCGTTTTTGGCGTATGCCGCTCGGCAGCGACCCGGCGCTAGAACCCACGTGCTGTTTGCCAACTTGCATTGGACGCTTGCGTTGGGAGCTGCCTGCGAATTGATTATGATGGTAGTGCTTAGCAAAGTATTTGATCTAAATTCATTGCTGCCGCTAGCGCTCATTCTCATCTTTATCTGGCGCGCTATCTTTTACTCTCTCATGACGACCACTGCTATCCAACGTATCCAAAGTATGAGCGGGACCGCGAGCAAACGGGCAAAGTCTTTACAGTTTAGTATCGCCGTCCTATTTGTTTGCCTTCTAGTAGCCACATTGCTAGCGCAAAGTTTTTCACCGCAGGTCGCACTGGTTGTACGTTTCATATCGCTGCTGGCAATACCCGCTTATGCGTATGTTTTCCTACGGGAGCTCATCGAAGAGCGCCTTGCCTCAGCCATTACAGTTCAGCATCTGACAACCGAATTGGCAAAAACGGGCAAAAAATTATTCAATGAGGTGTCTTTTCATCGCAAATTAGAGGCTGCCCTGTCGGAAGAAGAGCAGCGATTGAAGATAACTTTAAGATCAATCGGGTACGCTGTCATCACCACCGACATGACCGGAAGCATAAGTTATGTCAATCCTATTGCCGAGAGATTAATCGGCTGGACAAACGAAGAGGCAAGCGGTCAGCCGTTCCAGGAAGTATTCAAAGTGTT
>JAYVYF010000153.1:0-2012 GCA_043784585.1 Burkholderiales bacterium | reverse complement strand
TTGGTGGCGGGCGCCGCGTTTTTTTACTTCGCGCTCACTACGCTGCTGGCGCGCGGCCGTAAATCAGCGCAGGGCTTGGGGGAAGTCCCGCATCTGGTTTACTTTCACGATATTGCGCAGCGCGCGCTGCCGGGCGACTATGCCGCCAGCTTTCACCGCGCAGATTTGCATGAAGTGCTGGACGATGTGTGTCATCAAATTCATCAGGTCGCGACGATTGCGAGCAACAAATATCGCGCCTATCGTCGCGCGTGGGCGGCGTTATTAATTGAGGTAAGCATGTTTCTGGTGATCCAATTTTCGGTCATTTTGTAGCGGGAGCCGTAGGGGTTGTGGTGCAGGAATGGTTGTGGATCGCTTTTTGAGTAGATGCTGAAATGGAAATGAAAAAAGTAAACGGCGGATCCATCCGTGCGATCGGTTATGACGCCAAACGACGTGCGCTGGTAATTGAGCTGTCCGCGGGAACGTATGAATACGCAAGCGTGTCGTCTGAAATGTGGCGGAGATTTTCCACCTCGGCTTCGCTGCAAAGTTTTTTTCGCGATCAAATAGACGAGCATTTTAGTAAGCGGCGGGTCAAATAGTTTGCGTTGTCCTGATCGACGCAAGCGATTAATTTAGTTTGAAGCCCCAGCATCGGCCGACCTCAAAGCACAGAATCATGCCGAAACGACTGCCAATGCTAGGGTTTGATTTTTAAACCAAAAACTCATGCGCCGATAATCAGTTTTTAGCCCCCACGCCCGCTGCAAAAAAGCAATAGTCTTAGGCCGTGCATCGGCTTGCGAATGCGCATTACCCATTGGGGTGCCGCCGCCTTTCATGGGGCCGACATCGCATTGCGTGGTGGGATCGTAGCCGGTAGCCGAGGTCGTGTCCGGCATCGGTGTAAATGAGCGAGACCGTTTCCAGATTAGCGCTGGTGCGTCGCTCGGCGATGTTGCGCGTCATCATCGCGGAATTCCATACTCGGTCGTCTTGTCCTGCGATCAGCAAGACGGGTGCCTTGATACGCTCCACCGGGATTCGCGCTGCAACCGCCGCAGCGGGATTTGCGGCCCGGCCTTTATCTTGGGGGCGACGAATACGAACCTTCTCGCCGGTTTGAAAACCCATAAATTCTTGCGCAAAATCGGCGTATGGCACGAACGCAAACAGCTTGCCGTTAAGCGCGAGCGACGCATGTTTGCCCGCCTCGATTTTATCGCCCCAGCCTTCCCACACCACATTGCATTTTTCATCGGTTATCTCCAAAAAAACTGCGGGACGAATCGACTTCCAGCAGGGTATTAAATACGTCGCGCGTTGGCTTTGAGTTTGTAACGAGTGGTTATTGTGTGGCGCGAATTGTGGAAATGATGGGGAGAACTGCGATGTATTTTTCGCCGTGTTGTTAGTGCGAAGATCATGAGGCGGACGTGAATTTGGGGAAGGCGCCGCGACATTGTCCTACAGCATCGTCAGTGGACACCCACAATCCTGCTGACCCGCATTTCGTAGAATATGGGACATTAGAATTCGACATCAGCCAAATCAAACGGCAATAAATCCGCTGTCAACTTAGCGCAGTGATGGTGAAATGAGTGCAACAATAATTAAGCGCTCACAAAATTTTGAATAATACTGGAGACGACTATGAGATGGAAATTAAAAGCCGCACTGAGCTTGGCAACGCTCACTCTGACCACAACGGCCATGGCGCAAATTACGTTTTATGAAAATGAAGGCTATCGCGGACGCGCATTCACCACCAATAATACGGTGCAAAACTTTGACCGCACCGGCTTTAATGACCGCGCACGGTCAGTTATAGTCGATCGCGGCCGTTGGGAAGTTTGTACGGATGCCGGTTTTGGCGGCGATTGCGTGGTGCTACGTACCGGCAGCTATGACTCGCTGAGCGGACTAGGGATGAATGATCGCATTTCTTCGGTGCGTCCCGTGAGCGAGAACATCCGTTACGACAATGATCCTGTGCCTCGGTCAGAGCCAGTATATGAATATCGTCG
>JAYVYF010000152.1:0-7447 GCA_043784585.1 Burkholderiales bacterium | reverse complement strand
ACTAACTAAGATCGGCAAAAGTAAGTTTTTACTTTTGCCGAAAACAATTTGTGGCGAGCCTGACCCTCGGCACTTCAACTACTTCGCTGTGGCTGCTTCGTTCCCGACCTGACCAGATTCACAAAGGCTGAATGCGAGGAGACCCGCCGAGGGTGATTTTATCCCAGTTCGCCACGCTCGAACAAACCCTGCACAACAATTTGGCTCAAGTAACTCAAGCTCACTTGGCGCAAGTACGAAAACCACAAAACATATCGCTGCGATCGGGTGTGTAAAAATTTCGATATTGCGGATATTTTATGCGTGGATGGGTCATGAACGAACCGCCTCTCAGCACTTGATGAGAGTGAAACCACGGCTCAGAATATTCCTGATACACGCCACGAACAAATCCGGGATACGGCGTAAATGCAGATGCCGTCCACTCCCAGACGTGACCGACAGAGGCCGCAAAATCATCGGAATGTGTTGCCGCAAACTCCCACTCAGCTTCACTCGGCAATCGTCGGTTTGCCCAATCACAATAGGCTTGTGCCTGCTCAAAATTGATATGCACAGCCGCATAATTTTCCTTGCCAATTCGATTGGCATGGCACTCGCCTAAAAAAACAGCAAATTCCGCCACCGAAACGGGTTGCGACGATATCTCAAACCGCGCCACAAAGACGCGCTGCGGCGGCAGCTCATTACAAAATCGGTAGCGGTTTGGATATTGCCGACCAAGTTCACCCAGCATAATATCTCCCGGCTCAAATGCGATATCAACTGCGTTCGCAGTGAGCGGTTCAGGGCGTGGAGCAATGGCTGGCAAGGGCAGATTGAGCGCGCGCAATGTCATCGCCAGCGCTTCTGCATGCATGTCTTCATGCGCCACGACCAGCTGAAAATAATGAATGTCGTCTGCACTGCATTTATCGAGCGCACTGAGCGTTGAGGCCAGCGAGTCACGCATAAACGCAAGACAAACATCCCGGGTGGGATAAATATTCGTCCAACGCGCTTGATGTAACACATGCGTCGAATCAAAAAGCGTGTCGGCATCAACAAAACATGAAGAAGGCAATTGGCTATGACGCAAAATCTCCGGCGTGCTCTTGGGCAGTCGCACCGCGAAATACTCCTGAAACCACGCGATATGCGCAAGCTCCCACAGCGGTGGGTTTATAGTCGTATCGTACGGCACATTGGCGGGCACCCAAAATGGCTCGGGCAATTCAAGGTAAAGTGCGTGCGTGTATTCGCGTTGCGATATCAGTGCCTCTCGAATCTGGCTTTTAAGCGCCAACACATCATTTGTCTTTTTGATCACCTGCATTCGCTCAACCTATTCGTAACTAACCCATTTGTAAACTTATTTCCGTCATGTCCGCCAAGTGAATTCTGCACCACTTATTCGCATCATTACACCCGCGCTGGCGGATGCCAACAATGGTAACTGGCGCACTGCACATCGGTGGCAGGCGTTGCTCACACAGCGTCCGCCAGGCGCAAATGCCGCGCCAAATTTTCAAGTCATTGTACAAGGCGAGTGGGAGGGTGAAAACTGCGATTTACTGATTGCACTGCATGCCCGCCGCAGTGCTGCCTCGATCGCAAGGTTTCGTGAAACTTTCGCGGCGAAGCCTTTGATTGTGGTCTTGACCGGCACCGATTTATATCGCGACCTTGCGACTTCGGAAGAAGCCCGCCGGTCCTTGCGTTTGGCAGATTCGCTAATTGTATTGCAAGAAGACGCCATCCACTTTGTACCGGTCGAGCACCGCAAAAAAACCCATGTTGTCTTTCAGTCGGCAAAACCGCTTGAGCCGTACGCCAAACCAAAATTTAAACTGAATTGCGTGGTGGTGGGACATCTGCGAGACGAAAAAGATCCTTCCACAATTTTTCGCGCGGCGGCGCAATTAAACAATAGCGACCACATTCACATCTTGCATATTGGTGCACCACTTGACGAATCGCTGGCCAAAATTGCCCGAACGCTTTCCGCTCGTAGCAAATATTATCACTGGTCGGGCGCGATGAGTCACGGACTGACGCGCGCCGCCATCAAGCGAGCGCATCTGCTTATTCATCCGTCAATCATGGAGGGCGGCGCAAATGTCATTGTTGAGGCGCTTACATCGGGCACCTCAGTGCTGGCCTCGCACATGTCTGGCAACATCGGCATGTTAGGGCCAAATTACGAAGGATATTTTGCCGTGGGCGATGATGCAGCGTTAATCACGCTATTAAAAAGGGTTTTGCGCGATGCCAACTTCAAATCCCGGTTAGGTAACGCGTGTCTGGCACGAGCCAGGTTATTTTTACCTGAAACCGAGCGAGCCTCGCTGTGCGCAATAGCCAACAGGCTGCTGGAACCAAAAGCGTAATGGCGCACACTGAGCGCGCATGACTAAAATCGAATCAAGATCCGACGCGTAAAGTATTTGTGAGCGAGCAGCCGCATCGAGACCCTGACCTACCCCTGCAACGCTGGCAGATCAACCAAATAAGTCAACGAGAGAACGAGAAGCGCTCATGAGTCCGATTGAAAAGCAGGTCGTGCGAAGCCCCGTTTACCAAGCACCGCAGCCGGAATTCTGCGCCGGATCCAAACCGCTGCAAGAACGTTTCATGTCTGTCCGCGACGCGACCGAGCGCTTGGTAGCGCCATTGAAAGCCGAAGATTGCAACC
Source organism: Burkholderiales bacterium (assembly GCA_043784585.1). Lineage (GTDB taxonomy): Bacteria > Pseudomonadota > Gammaproteobacteria > Burkholderiales > Usitatibacteraceae > UKL13-2. The sequence continues at coordinate 4,773 of JAYVYF010000152.1, read as the reverse complement.
TGCAATCGATGCCGGATGCGAGTCCGATTAAATGGCATCTTGCGCATTCGAGCTGGTTTTTTGAGACTTTTATTCTCGAAAAATTTGAACCGAATTTTGAACCATTCCATCCTGCCTTCAGGGTGCTGTTTAATTCCTACTATAACGGCGTTGGCGACAGACATCCTCGCCATGAACGCGGCCTTATTTCCCGCCCAGATTTGGCGACCGTATTCGACTATCGTCACGATATCACCAAGCGCATCGCCAACCTGATTGAGGCATTGGGCGACACCAACCTTAGCTTTGCCGAACTTATGTGGTTAGGCTGTAATCACGAGGAGCAGCACCAGGAATTAATTCTCACCGATCTGAAACATCTGCTCTCCAAAAACCCGCTAAAGCCCGCGTATCAAACACGCTGGCCGCTCACCGCAATCGAAGGGCGCAAACCACGTTGGCATAAATACGATGGCGGCTTGGTTGAAATCGGCGCGACCCAGTCGCTTACGAATGTAAATTCAACAGAAAATTTCTTTTTTGATAATGAAACGCCCCGCCATTGCGTTTTTCTAGAACCCTTCGAGATTGCTTCGCATCCGGTTACCCATGGCGATTTTGCAGCGTTCATTGCAGATCGTGGCTATCAGCGTCCCGAGCTGTGGTTATCGCTGGGATGGGATTGGCTGAACGCGCAGAAAATTTCGGCACCGTTGTATTGGGAACTGCGCGATGCTGGTAAACACGGTGGAAGCGATCGCGGTATCGACAGTGGCACGCCAAATAAATGGATGACATTTACGCTGCACGGCATGGTCGAGATTGACGTGCATACGCCGATTTGCCACATCAGTTTTTTTGAGGCTGACGCCTTCGCGCGCTGGAAAGGTGCACGCCTCCCAACCGAGGCCGAATGGGAACACGCCGCCGCTTTGACCACACAACACGTTGCAATCAGCGGCAATTTTCTCGACAGTCATGCCCTGCACCCACTGGCAATGCGCGAACAAAGCTCATCGGCGCATCCGCAGCAATTATTTGGCGATGTATGGGAATGGACCGCCAGCGCGTATTTAGGCTATCCCGGCTATCAGGCAGCAGCAGGCGCCGTCGGCGAGTACAACGGCAAATTCATGTGCAACCAATTCGTATTGCGTGGCGGGTCCTGCGCCACGCCGGCACAGCACATCCGTGCAACCTATCGCAACTTTTTTCCGCCTGAAGCGCAGTGGCAATTTAGCGGTGTGCGGTTGGCGAGGAATACCATATGAAGGCCAACACATACAGGCATTTGCAGCGACTCGCTGCGAACCGCAATCTGGATTGCGGGTTTACATAACCGTCCCGTCAAAGCGGTCACTAACCGTATCGGGTCAAAGATTTCCTATCGTTAAGTAGATCACGTGTTTGGGCAGGTAGCGCTTTTCGACACCTTCGTTTGAACAGTTGATGGACTCGCTTAACGTGGAGGCAAAGACCAATCTAAACTTGCCGAGTGTCATGGCGGCACAATCCGCCTCATCGTTATTGAAGCTCAAGCAAGCAGCCTAGTGCTTCTCAACATCAAAAAGCAACATGCCTGAATGGTGCGCTGATGGTATCGGCGGCTTTTGCTGCTGCCAGGCGTACGAAATATACGGTGAATCTGCTTGTCCCTAAACAGGATTCAGCAGCAATAAACGCCGGCAACCTACAATATGCATTTGCAAAGAATCTAACTTTTGATCTATAAAATTGGGTGGAAAACCGATCCTTGTGCAGCGCACGGGATGACTGGACGGGGTTTTCCCATAAAGCAATAACGCGTCGTTTGCGGCGAATAACTGCGTACGTCAGATCGCGTTGTTGCCCACCCCGAATCAAACGCAACGAAATACAAACACCTTTGTCAGCCGGCTTTAGCGAGCACTTTTGCTCCAAAACAGCCGCCACTCCTGGTGTTTACCGCAAGCTCTAGCGCAATCTATAAGGCGCCGGATAGGTCACCACGCTCGAATTTCCGTCTTTGTCATAGGCTTCAACGCCGAAAATAACATTATCTTTCGACACGCCTTTTACGGTGGCGCGGGTGACGTTGCCGACGTCTTTGCTTTGCTGCCAAAACGCTGCCGTGGTATCGCGCCACACAATGCGATAGCCTGCGATGTCGCGCTCGGTATTGGCCTTCCAGCGCAGCGTGGAATCGTTTTCCAGCGTCAGCGTTTCCATCTGCACTTCGCGCGGTGCGGCGGGGCCGCTCGCGAGTGCGGCAAGCGCGACGGCATTTACGCGGGCGACTTTGGCGACGTAATCGAAATCAACAAATTCCGGCAAATCGCCGAGCTGCACACCGTTTTCGATTCTAGGCGTTTGATGTTGATGCCGGAAGTCTTCAATCGGCTCGGTCATGCGCACCGCCGCGTAGCCGGCATCTAAAAACGGGCTATGGTCGCCGCCGCGCAAATAGCGGTCACGGCGGTAAATCATATTGACTTTCATATCGGTCAAATTGCGCTCGGCGTTGGCTTTGATAAACCTTGCCAACTGGCGCGTCGGGAAGTCATTTTCGCCGCCGCTGCGCAACAGAGTGATGGTTTCATCGGACATTTCTTTACTCGGCGTCACACCCTCGGCAAACAGCCGCACCTGATCGCGAATTACGGTGCCGTCTGAGCCCTTGGTGTTGCCAATAATGTCGTTGGTGATCATGCCCGCGACATTAAGCCCCTTCGCTTGCGCGGCTTTGGCCCAAAACGTTGCGCCCACCAAACCCTGCTCTTCGCCCGCAACAGTCATGAAAACAAGCGTCGCATCAAATTGATACTTCGACATCACACAAGCAAGCTCCATTACGGCGGCGGTACCGGACGCATCATCGTTAGCACCGGGCGCATCGGTTTCGCCATCAATCGGGCTCGACGGCATCGAATCATAGTGGCCTGAAACAACATAGAGGCGGTCACGGCTTTCGGCTTGAGTACCGGGCAGAGTGGCAACGATGTTCACGATCGGCGTGGGCTTGGCGATGCGAACTGCCTGTTGCGCAATGTTTTCGTCGAATTCCACTTTCATGCGTCCGCCGTTTGCTTTGGCGCAACTGTCCAGTTCAGATTTTATCCAGCGTCGTGCGGCACCTATTCCACGGGTATCGCTTTTGGTGTCGGACAATGAATTTCGGGTGCCAAACATGACCAATTTACGGACGGTGGCTTCGATGCGCTGGGCGGAAATCTCAGCTGCAATTTTTTGGAAAGTGGGATTAGGCTTAAGGTTGGCGATGGGTTCTTGTGCAGACACAACAGCAGCTGCATATGCAAACACCACAACGGTAAAACGCATTAATGAATTTTTCACGCAGGCTCCTTCTCGAGACTTTGAGCTTAGCTGAAAAATGGCGCGGTGTTTGATCGTGAAAGTCAATTACGGCTGTACAGGAATGGCGGCAATCGCTATGCACCCTGTATGCCTAGCAGAAGCTATAGCTGACCCCGCCGATTCAAATCGATCACCTTTACGCGCTCTTTACGTTCTTTTTTCTCACGCATCACCGTCAGCTCGGCGGTGTTGCCAACGCCGACCCGGTCAAGCTCGGCAACAAAGGTAGACAGCGTATCGGTGCTGCGACCATTGACAGCCGTAATCACATCACCCAGCTCGCCGGTGCGTCGCGAATAGGCTTGTAGACCCGCCTCAGCCGCAGGCGTGCCGCGCACGATCGAGTCCATCACCACGCCTTTGATGTTATTGCGTGCCACCAACCCAGGATCAACATAGCGCGCGCCAATGCCCGGAATCGAGGCCACGCCGCGCGCAATCAGCTGGGGCACCACACGATTCACCAAATCCGCAGGAATCGCAAAGCCAACGCCTGCCGACGAGCCGCTGGACGAGCGGATCGCAGTGTTGACACCAATCAAGCGGCCCGCGCTATCGAGCAGCGGTCCGCCAGAATTACCGGGGTTGATCGCGGCATCGGTTTGAATCGCGCCTGAAATTTCGACGTAATCCTGGGTCGGCAAATAGCGGTCAAGCGCAGAAATAATACCGGTGGTCAAGGTGCGCGTCAGCCCAAACGGATTACCAATTGCGATCACGCTCTGCCCCACTTTTAAATCGCGCGACGCGCCGAGTGGAATGGGTTTCAAATTTTGTGGCACCTGAAGCAATTGCACTACGGCCAGATCGTATTGCGGTGCGCGACCCACCACGCGCGCGGCAATCGGCTCTTTGCCTGAATCAAGCTGTACCAGCACTTTTTGCGCATTCTCCACCACATGATTATTGGTCACCACATGGCCTTTTGCGTCCCACACGAAACCCGAACCCGCACCCTGCGAAACGCCGACATCCTCACCAAAAAATCCCTGCCGAACCAGACTTTCGGTGGTGATGTAGGCCACTGACGGTGCGGTCTGGTCGAATAGACTGACCATTGCGCGTTCGTGGTCTAGCAGCGCGCCACGCGGCGTGAGTTGGCGCGGCTCAACCGGCTTGTCGGCTCGGGTTTCAGCGCTGCGCTGGGACCAGAGGGCGCCCGCAGCGGTGATCAGGAACACGGCTAAAAAGAGTTTGCTAATTTTCTTCATGATGGTGGAACAGTCTGATGATGACGAAACAGTTTTAGTGTTGATTAAATGTTAGAACTCTTTTGTAGACCCGAAAACGCCGAAAAGATTCTCGTTGAGTAAACATCTACCCAAATTAATATTGAAACGCGTCTACGCTCATCCGCGCATCCAGCAACTTCATCACTCTCACTTCAACGCCTTGACCAACACTAGCATCGCGGCGTTTCCGCCGCCCGGTACCACTTCA
>JAYVYF010000151.1:0-19290 GCA_043784585.1 Burkholderiales bacterium | reverse complement strand
CCTGGTTTTTCTACCCGCAGTGAGGTCAGCGAGATTTCTGGCCGCGGGGTCGGCATGGATGTGGTCGCCTCACGCCTTCAAGAGCTTAAAGGCTCAGTCGAAATTCAATCGGAAAGCGGACATGGCTGCGAGATTACGCTGCGTTTTCAGGCGTCTCTGATTACCCAACAATCGTTACTCGTTGAGGCGGCGCACCAGATTTTCGCGATTCCCATACACAATATTGAGCAAGCGCTTTCGCCGCTGGAAGGCGACATCTCAAGCCGGGCCGATGTCTGGAAGTTGCGGCTGAACAATGTTGAACACGAAGTCGTCGATCTGGCCAAGCTCACCGGTTACCCCAGCGCGCCGCTCACCGAAAGCATCATCGCGGCACATCCCAAGGTGTTAATGCGGGTGGATGGCGGCAACGTCGCGGTGCTGGTAGACAAGGTGGTGGATAGCCGCGATCTCATTGTTAAAAATATGGGCCGTTATCTGCCCAAAGTGCATGGTGTTTCAGGCGCGGCATTACTGGGTGATGGTACCGTCGTCCCGCTGCTCAATGTACAGGAGCTGGTCGTGAAACCGATTGCGGTATCGTCCGCTGCGGCGCAATTAGCCGAGGCCGCAAAGAAACAAGCGCGGCGTGTACTGGTAGTTGACGATTCACTGTCGGTGCGTAAATCACTCACACAATTGCTGGAGGATGCAGCGTTTGAAGTGGTCGGTGCCGGCGATGGCCTAGAGGCCATCCGCATGCTTGAGACATTTAAGCCGCATGTAATTTGCACCGACCTGGAGATGCCCAATATGAATGGGCTCGAACTGACCGAGCACTTACGGCGTAGGGCCGATACCGGCGATTTGCCGATCATTATGATTACCTCGCGCTCAATGGATAAACATCGCGATCAGGCCAAGCGAGCGGGCGTGAACTTCTATGTGACCAAACCTTACACCGATGCCGATTTATTACAGCAGGTACGTTTGGCAATGCAAACCAAGGCGAAAGTTACGGCCGAAGTCTAAGCTACGCGGTGGCTTCAGAGGTTTATTAATTGAAGATGGCCTGTTTACGGGCATCTGCCTCTGCCGAGGCGCGGCATGAAGTTGGGTTCACACATACCGCAACCCGGCCCCCTACTCTCGTATTTATTCCCGTCCCTGTCCTTCTACCGCGACCATTATTTCGTTAGTCAAATGGTCGCTGCAAAACAATCGTCTCTTCCCGATCCGGCCCGGTGGATACCAAGGCGATTGGCGCGCCTACGAGCGCTTCGAAGCGCCGCAAATAGGTTTGCGCGGCAACCGGTAGCTCATCCCAGTTTTTAACCCCTACGGTACTTGTCGACCAGCCGGGATGATCTTCATAGATCGGTTCACAAAGCGCAATATTTTCAGCGCCATAGGGCAGGATATCAACCACCTCGCCACCAATTTTGTAGCCGATACAAATTCGCAGCGTCTTCAAGCCATCGAGCACGTCGAGCTTGGTAATACACAGCCCGGTCAGCCCATTTATTTGCGCCGCGCGCTTTAGTGCAGCGGCATCAAACCAACCACAACGCCGGGGACGACCCGTAATCGAGCCATATTCATTGCCGCGCTTGCGCAATTGCTCACCGATTTCATTTTCAAGTTCGGTTGGGAACGGCCCTGAGCCTACGCGCGTGGCGTAAGCCTTGGTGATACCAAGCACGTAATGCAGCGCCTGCGGCCCGACGCCCGCACCAGCGGATGCCTGACCGGCCAAACAATTCGACGACGTCACATAGGGATAAGTGCCGTGATCGACGTCGAGTAGCGCGGCCTGCGCGCCCTCAAACAACAATTGCTTACCACTATCCATCAGCGCATGGAGTTCCGCTGATACGTCTGCAATCATCGGCTTCAGACGCTCAACCATCGCCAGGGTAGGTTCATAAACTGAATCAAAACTGACCGCATCCACCTTTAAATACTGGGTTAAAACAAAGTTGTGATAGTCGAGAACTTCGATCAATTTTTCGCGGAAACGATCGGGGAACAAAAGATCATTAAGCCGTATCGCGCGACGGGCCACCTTGTCCTCGTAAGCGGGGCCGATACCACGACCTGTGGTGCCAATTTTTGCGACGCCCATTTTGGCCTCGCGAGCTTGATCCACGGCAACGTGATAAGGCAAAATAAGCGGGCACGCCTGGCTGATGCGCAAGCGGTTTACCACATCAAGCCCGGCCGCAGTCAGCTCATCAATTTCTTGCAACAAAGCAGCGGGCGAGAGCACCACGCCGTTGCCGATATAGCAGGTCACATGAGGATGCAACATGCCCGATGGCAGCAAACGCAGCACGGTTTTTTTACCGTTCACAACCAGCGTATGTCCCGCATTGTGGCCACCCTGAAAGCGAACCACGCCCGCCACTTCATTGGTGAGCCAGTCGACAATCTTGCCCTTGCCTTCGTCGCCCCATTGCGTACCGATTACAACAACGTTTTTTGCCATGACTTTTCCTGGACGCTTTCCTATTAATTTTGTAGCGAAACAACGGCATATCTGCCATTTACCAAAACCAGCTCTCGGTCGCAACCGAGTTCATGTCTATGCTCTTCGTGCCCGGGTAAACGTGCGACCACAATTTCACCCGCAGCACGCAATTTTGCCATTTCAGCACGTGCATCAGCGTCTTCTGTGACCGGCGCCAGGATTGCATGACGGATGCTCTCAACGGCAATGAGCGGCAACAATGATTTCAAATCAAGACTGAATCCGGTTGCCGCGCGGGCGCGTCCAAATGCCTTGCCGACTTCGTCATAGCGACCACCGCGCGCTACCGCATCAGATGCGCCATCCGCGAATGCTGCAAATACGACACCGCTTTCGTAGTTAAAGCCACCCATCTCGCCCAAATCAATGCTCACGACGACGCCCTGTACGCTAAATTTTGTATAAATCGACTTAAGTTGAGCGAGCGCCCCGGCGATGCGTGCATCGGCAGGCAACACACTCAAGGCACGTGCAAATACTTCTTCACCGCCATATAAAGTCGGCAGCACGAGTAACGCTTTTGTGACCTTGTCAGCGTTTTCTGAATGCTTGATCGATTGGCTCAGGTTAATAAGCGCCGGAATATCTTTGGCCTCAGTGGCCACAAACATGGCCTCTGCGGTATCGACACTCACGCCGGCCAGATCAACCAGCGCACGAAAAATGGCCGGGTGACCAATATCGAGTTGCACCGCATTGACGCCAATCGCCCTTAACGCATCCAGCATCAGCTGCTGGATCTCAATATCCGCTTCCAGCCCTGAGTGGCCGTAAAGCTCCGCGCCCGCCTGAAATGGCTGGCGACTTTTTCCCAAGCCGGACGGCAACGTATGCAGCACGCTTCCGGCATAACAAAGGCGTGAAACGCCCTGACGATTCAACACGTGTGCATCGATGCGCGCGACTTGTGGCGTGGTATCCGCACGGATACCCATGGTGCGGCCCGATAACTGATCGACTAATTTGAATGTCGCCAGATCCATGTCGTGGCCGCTGCCTGATAGCAGCGAATCCACATATTCCAGTAACGGCGGTACCACCAGTTCATAGCCGTGGCTTGCAAACAAATCGAGCGCAACTCGCCGGGCACTTTCCAGCTTCTGCGCGTCGTGAGGCAGCACGTCTTCTATATGTTCGGGTAATGCCCAAGTTCTCATAATTTTGTAATGCGCTCGCTGACTGGAAAAATGGCCGTGGGAAAGATTATTACAATCAACCTGAATTCTTGTGCGTAACCAACCACCGCAACAAAACCCGCACGCAAAAACGGCACGCCCATTTTGGGACGCGCCGTTATCGAATTATACGCGAATGAATTGTGAAACGCCGACGGTGAGTCTCTCCTGCTTGTTGCTTTGAAAAAAATCAGGCTGGCGTTTGCAACACCGACTCTAAAACTGCCTATTTCCCCGTCTTGCCCGGACTTTTCAAATATTTAAAAAATTCTGAACTCGGGTCAAGAACCATGACGTCACTGCGGTTTTTGAAGCTTTTTTGATAAGCTTCCATGCTTCGATAAAACGCATAGAACTCCGGATTTTTCGTAAATGCCTGAGCGTATATTTTTGATGCTTCTGCGTCACCCTCGCCTTTAATTTTTTGCGCATCGCGATTCGCCTTTGCCAGCAAGATGCCGCGCTCACGTTCAGCTTCAGCGCGGATTTTTTCAGCCTCACCTGCGCCGGTTGAGCGTAATTCATTCGCAACCCGTTTGCGCTCTGAATCCATCCGTTGATAAACGGCCGCGCTGATTTCAGGCACCAAATCGACCCGTTTTAACCGCACGTCAACGACTTCAATACCAATGCTGCGCGCATCCTTGTCTGTTTTGACCCGCAAGTTACCCATGAACTTGTCGCGCTCGCCCGAAATTACCTCCGCCAGTGACCGTTGACCAAATTCTGCTCTGAGGTCATCGTTGACGCTTTGCGAAAGCCGTAACTCTGCCCTAGTCAGATCTCCGCCAGTTGAAACATAGAATTGTTGAAAATCAACGATGCGATATTTGACGTATGAATCCACCAGAACATTATTTTTTTCTTTGGTTTGAATTCGTTCAGAGTCTTTTGTATCCAGGGTCTGAATGCGCGTGTCATAAACGCGGATATTTTCGATCATGGGCAATTTAAAATACAGGCCAGGTTCCTTTTGGATGGCCCTGACTTCACCCAGTCTGAATTTAATAGCGGCTTGTCGCTGATCAACAGTGTAGGCCGACATGACCAGAACGATCAGGATGAGGAGGACGACAATACCAATAAAGGGAAGATTTTTTTGCATAGTATTTTCCGAGATCTTTGTGGCGTTCGAGCGGGAATATTAAATTAGCAATGCGGACTAGCGCTGCCTGAATTAGCGGTTTTCACGCGCGCGCGGGTCGCGTGCACGCGTCGCATCCACTGCAACCGGAGCCGTCGCCGGTGTCTGGCTGGCAATGGCCGCGGCACGTTGCGTCGCTGTTTCAGAGGATATGGCTTCCGGCAATGTAGACTGGGTTTGCATTTGCATAATCTTGTCCAGCGGGATGTAGAGCATGTTTTGGCCGCCTTTTTGATCAACGAGAACTTTGCTGGTGTTTTGCATAATCTGTTGCATCACGTCCAGATATATACGCTCACGGGTAACACCTGGCGCTTTTTCATACTCGGTTAAAATTTGCGAGAAACGCGATGCATCGCCCTGGGCATTCGCGGCCACACTTTGCTTATATCCTTCCGCCTCCTCAAGCAAACGGGCAGCTGAACCGCGCGCTTTAGGCAGAATGTCATTTGCATATGCTTCACCATCATTTTTTAGCTGCTCACTATTTTGCTTGGCCCGAACAGCGTCATCAAAGCTTGCCTGAACAGGCTGCGGAGGTTGCGCGTTTTGCATGGTTACCGTCGATATCTGAATACCCGTTTTGTAGCGGTCCAATAGTGACTGCATTAGTGTTTTAGCGCGTGCGCCTATGTCAGCGCGACCTTCATAAAGTACAAAATCCATTTTACTTTTTCCGACGATTTCTCTCATCGCAGTTTCAGCAACCTGCTTTACCGCTTCTTTTGGGTCTTTGTTGTTGAACAGAAAATCTTCGGGGCTTCGGAGCGTGTACTGAACCGCAAATTGAACATCAACAATATTCTGATCTTCGGTCAGCATCTGCGCTTCTTCGGGAACCTTTGATTTCTGATTGTTGCGGTGCCCGATCTCAACAACCTCGACGTTATCAATGTTTACGATCTCATTACTTTCGATCGGATACGGAAGCCGCCAATTCAATCCTGCGCCTGTCGTCTGCTTGTACTTTCCCAACCGCAGCTCTACCCCTTTGCGTCCGGTTTCAACGATATAGAAGCCGCTCGCAAGCCATACCGCCAATGCCAAAATAATCGCGAATAAAAAACCACCGCCCATGGCTGCTTTGCTGGGGCCGCCAAATTGGCCGCTACCGTTATCACCGCCGCTGGTTGGGGAATTTTTCTTGCCAAACAAACCGCTTAATTTCTGATTAAGTTTACGAACGATCTCGTCAAAGTCCGGCGGGCCGCCTTCATTTTTATTGCCGCGCTTGCCCCATTGCGGATCGTTCATCGACATTTCTATACCCTCCTTAGTGATGCCGTGCAGATTGTCGTCATGCGTGCTGCTGGGCATAGCCCCGGCGTAATGTGGGCGATGCGTGAAACTGTATTTCAGTCTGACCAACGGATAGACCAATACGGCAATTAAAATAGAGAACAGTTTGATAAGCATCGCTGCAATGGGAAACCGTGTTGGTACAAGTGATGACATAAAATTAATGAACCTCGAGATGCGCGCGGTGGCGCGCTTGGTCTGATAAAATTGCTTCGTCCTGGTGTTCGTTATTAACTTCATTATCTGCGTTGTTTGCGTAATGTGCCGCCTCTGCGGTTGCACGCACTTCCTCATTTTGGGTAAATTCGCCTCGATCAAAGCCGTCACCTTTAATTGATTGCGCCAACTTTGCCCGTTCCCGCATCGCATCGCGTAACAAGTCCACTCCCGCACCCGACTTGGCGCTCACCCGAACTTCGATGATTTTATCATCCTCATCACGAATAACCGCACCGAGTGGCGTACTCATCTGCCCCATGTCCAGCCGGTCAATCTTGTTATAGACGGTAATTTGTGGAATGGCGGCCGCGCCAATTTCAGTCAGCACTTTATTTACTTCAAATATTTGTTGATCACGCATCGGGTTCGATGCGTCCACCACATGCAATAACAAGTCCGCCTCGAGCGCTTCAGTCAAAGTAGCGTGAAACGCCGCCACCAGGCCGTGCGGCAGATTACGAATAAAGCCTACCGTGTCAGACAACGCCACATTGAATTTGGGCGATACATAATTATCGTCGTGATCATATTCATGATTTGCCGCTCTATCGCCGACATAAATACGACGCGTGGTGGTATCCAGAGTTGCGAATAGTTGGTCGGCCACATACGCCGTCGCGCCTGTGAGACGATTGAACAGAGTGGATTTACCAGCATTGGTGTAGCCAACAATCGAAACTGAAAAAGTATCCGAGCGGGCGCGTCCGGAGCGCTGCGTATCGCGTTGGCGCTGCAATTTTTTGAGCTTATCTTTTAATCGTTTAATGCGATCGCCGACCAAACGGCGGTCAATTTCCAGCTGACTTTCGCCCGGCCCACCGCGCACGCCGATTCCGCCACGCTGGCGCTCCAGATGCGTCCAGCCGCGGACCAGGCGGGTCAGCAAATGCTGCATCTGAGCCAGTTCAACTTGCAGCTTGCCTTCTGCGGATCGAGCACGCTGAGCAAAAATATCCAGAATTAAATCCGTGCGATCAATCACTCGAACGCCAACACTTTTTTCAACATTTCTGATCTGGATAGGCGAAAGCTGATGGTTAAATACTACCAGCGAGGCATCTGCATGTTCAACCGCTGCCGCAATTTCCTCGACCTTACCGCTGCCCACAAAAGTCGCTGAATCAGGTTTATGCCGCTTGCCCGTAATAGTGCTTGCCACATTGGCACCCGCACTGGAAATAAGCTCAACTGCTTCTTCCAGTTGCGCTTCAAAGAGCGGTTCACTAAAGTCTATGCCCACTAATACTGCAGCACCCTGTGGCTGCGCCGAGGGCGCGTAATTTGGTTTCATGAATTTGATGTGATGGGCATCATCTATCGCGGCTTGAGCTTAAATTTGATCTTGTGAGCTGGGAGAACGCTGCATTAAACAACGCTCTTCCCGGCACTGGCTTGAGACGATCGTGATTTGAACATTTCCAAGCGTTCGGACCATTAGTAATGTGAAGACTATGCCTCCAAACTACAAGGGTTGCGGTTTCGAAACACCAAAATGCTGATCGCACCGATGTTGTCGCACTGATGTTGGAAAGTGGCACGGTATCGAGCGGGAGAGACCCGAATAAAGCAGCCTTCGAAACTCTCCCGACGAATGACTAGGCTTCGCTTGGATTCTCAAATGGCACCGTTACCGCACGGGCCGGTACGACCGTCGATATGGCGTGCTTGTAAACCATCTGCGTAACCGTATTCTTGAGCAACACCACGTATTGGTCAAAAGACTCAATTTGGCCCTGGAGCTTGATGCCGTTCACTAAATAGATTGAGACGGGGACGTGTTCCTTACGCAAAATATTCAGGAACGGGTCTTGTAATAGTTGCCCTTTTGCACTCATGTTTTTATTCTCCAGCTTAAGGTTGTATTTCAGATAAAAATCAGCAATTAAAAAAGTGATGGCTGACGAAGTAGAACAGGGTCATGCAACTTTAACGTACTTTTTAAAATCGTGCATTTGCGATGTACAGACAGGTAAAAAGCAACCAAGTTCCAATAACCGGTTCAACCCACGAAGTATTTATGGTGGCGCGCAAGACGCCGTAGCAATGGAGCCTCCGAAGATGCAGCCCGCTACACTGATTTAGGGGCCTTGCCGCTGTTTTCAAGCGCTTTGCGTACGCTATCAGGCGTATTTACGCTTCATACGCACTCTGCCGCGACGACGCTGATTTTCCTGGCTTGCGGTCAATACTTGCGGCTTTTTATCCGCATACGGATTGTGTGCACTGTTTAGTTGCACTCTGAGCGGGGTGCCGCGAAGCTTAAACGCGGTACGGAACGAATTTTCTAAATATCGCACGTAGCTATCGGCGACGCCGTCCAAACCCGATCCATGGATCACCACCACCGGCGGATTGTGCCCCCCTTGATGCGCGTAACGCAATTTGGGGCGATGCAGGCCATTCATTGGCGGCTGATGAGCGGCTGTTGCCGCCATCATTGCACGCGTCAGCTTGGGCGTCGATAGCTTGGCCATCGCCGCTGCAAACGCCTCATCAATCGACTGGAACAACGGCGCCATGCCCATGCCGTCCTTGGCTGAGACCGTGTGCATGCGGGCGAAGTCGAGGAAATGCAGCTTGCGGTCAAAGTCAGATTTGGTGCGCTCGCGGGTGTAATCGTCGAGGTTGTCCCATTTATTGATTCCGACCACGACAGCACGACCTGATTCCAGTATGAAACCTGCGATATGCGCATCCTGGTCTGAAACTTCCTGGCGCGCGTCAAGCAGCAACACCACCACATGGGCGTCTTCAATCGCCTGCAACGTTTTGATCACGGAGAATTTTTCAACCGCCTCGAACACTTTTCCCTTGCGGCGAATACCAGCCGTATCGATCAAGGTGTAATCCTTGCCGTGAAAATTAAGGGGAATATAGATCGAATCCCGGGTGGTACCTGGCTCATCGAACGCGATCACACGCTCTTCGCCCACCAGCCGATTCACCAGCGTTGATTTACCTACGTTGGGTCGTCCCACAATCGCGATTTTGGGGGTAGATTCGTCGGTGGTTTCTTCAGCTTCAGGAAAATGCACCAGCACATCTTCAATCAGCTGACGTACGCCCTCCCCGTGCGCCGCCGAAATCGCCACCGGCAAGCCGAGGCCCAGCTCATGGAATTCGGCGACGACCACATCTTCATTCATGCCTTCGGCTTTATTCACCGTGATGATGAGCGGGATGCCGCGCCCTTGCGCATCGCGGCGCAAACGCTCCGCAATAATTTTGTCTTGCGGCGTCAGTCCCTGACGACCATCCACCACAAAAATGATCGCATCTGCCTCGGCAACGGCCTGCAACGTCTGCTTGGCCATTTCGTGCAGGATGCCCTCGGTAACCACCGGCTCAAAGCCGCCGGTATCCACCACCAAATAGGGCCGTGATGCGCCTTTGCCGTGGCCATAGTGTCGATCCCGGGTAAGGCCGGGCAAATCCGCGACCAGCGCATCACGCGTCTTGGTCAGGCGGTTGAAAAGCATCGATTTACCGACATTGGGTCGACCAACAATAACAATAGTAGGTTTCATAGCCTGCAGTTTACCGGCAATAGCGTCTGCCGCCCCCATCAAAATGACGGGCGGCCCAAGTTCACGGTAGGTTGCGCCTACCGTTTAGCTTGAATAAAGCGCGGTTTAGGCTTATTTTGCCGCCGTCACACCGGCGTCTTTCATGCTCTCCAACTTGGCAAGATCCATGCTGGTCACGGCATTTTTGACATCCCCGATACTTAAGCCACGCCCTTTGGCGCTCACCACGAAACGACCGCCGACCACGACGCTATATTCATTGGCACCGCCGTTTTTGGACACTTTTTCGGTAATCATCCGGCCATTCACCTTCGTCGTCTTTTCAGAGCCATACTGATCTTCCTTTTCACCCTGCACATTCATCGACGCTGCCAATCCCATCAGGCCGCTGGCACCGCCGGTGTCAGATAACTCTAATTCGATACTCTTGCCAGAATCATCGCCGTAGGTGGCTTCTGCTGTCGAACCAGTAATACCGGCCATACCATTTTTTTCGGCCTTGCTACTTTTTTTCGCCAGGCCCGCCAGCGTGTCCGGGATAAATGTTTTCAGCTGATCAACACCAATCGCTTCAACGTTTTTCCCGCCGCCCAACAACGCGCCCAGAGCACCGGTGGCGGCGGCCATTTGTGCCGCCTGATCGCCGCTTTTCTCAGCGGTTTCCATTTTTTTGCCAGCTGCTTCCATGGATTTGCTGAAATCCTGCAATTTACCGAGCGGGCTGTCTTTATCGACCACGATGTCCGAGCCCGACGAGCGGCTGCTCATGCCACCCAGCACGCCCGACGAGCGGCCGCTCATGCCATTCAGCGCACCCGACGCCAGCATCCCGGCGCCGCCGATACAGGTGGTCAACACGCCAATCACGATCGACAGCACAATGGCACAAATAACCACCACAGCGGTGTAGCCGATTGCCTTGTCCTCGGGGCTTTTCATGAGCTTTGGCAAGCCCAGATAGAGCAAATACAAGGCATACAAACCCAGCACCGCCAAAATACTCAGCCCCGGTATAAGATAAAAAATACCGACAATCCATGCCGGTGTGTAGGAATAAACTGCCACCTTCAAGGCCTGCGCGGAGTTTTTCTCGCCGCCAAATGTCGGCGCCAGCGCGTTAATAATCAAAGACAGTACAAAAACAGCGACAAACGCCATCACAAACGTCAGCACCGCGATGCCCAAACCCATAAATATAGGGGTACGGTAGTTTCCAAGGAAAAAACTGGAATGGCCAATAATCGAATTACCCACAAACCCGGCGACCGCACCAATAGCCGCCAGCGGAGCCACATAACCCAACATCAGCGCCTGAGTCTCGGTGGTTTCTGCACTGATCACCTCCCATTCAGTTTTGGGTGACAAGCAAATATTTTTTGCGCGTTCTATCAGATTCATGACACTCCCTTTCAAAAAAAATCAGCGATTAAATTTTGTTCTTCTGCTACCGGACGAGAAACGTCTCTTCACTACAACATACAGGTCACGATATGCGAAGTCATGACCTTCAACGGCAAATAAACACCTTCAAAGCAAAAGTCGTATGTTACCCACTAAGACAAGGTGGGCGTAATGCCTCAATCAGGGTACAGCCACATATTTAAAAATTGCAAAATAGTGAATACCCGCGCCACCCAACACAAATAAATGCCATATGCCGTGCCAGTGCTTAAATTTTTTATCGAAAAAATAGAAAACGGTCCCTGCGGTGTAAACCAGGCCCCCGACCGCTACCCATAAAAAGCCGGGCCAGGTCAGCGCCTTGATCATCGGTACCACGCCCACCACTGCAACCCAGCCCATCACGATGTAAATCACCAGTGAAGGCACACGCTGCCCTTTCGCGGTCCATAACTCCTGCACAATGCCGATCACGGCCAGGCCCCAGACGACGCCAAATAACGACCAGCCCCAGCCGCCGCTCAATGTGACCAGGGTGAAAGGCGTATACGTGCCCGCGATCAATAAATAAATCGCGCTGTGATCAAGTTTTTGAAATACGTTTTTGGCCCTGCCGCGCGTGCTGTGGTAGAGCGTCGAAACGCTGAACAATAAAATCAGCGTGCTGCCATAAATCGAAAAACTGACGATTTTCCAAGGGTCGCCGTGAACAGCGCCATAGACAATCAGCGCCATTGCGCCAGCCAACGCCAGCAGTGCGCCTGCAAGGTGGGAATAACCGTTGAATCGTTCGCCGTGATACATATATTCGCGTTTCCTAAAGCAATTTACGCAGCCGTTATCGTTATCGTAACGGCAATGCGTAACAGTCTAAAGACAACTGAATGAACAACTGAACTCTAAAACGTAGAGCATCAAATAGAGCGGCTTATGAAGCAAAACTGGCAGCTAAGGGCCGCCGAATATAGGATTTTAAATTAACTTAAACTTCTTAACCAAATCGATTAACGCGGAATCTGCAATAAAAAATCTCTTACAACCTCCAGCTGATCGCGGGTCTGAAACATCGGCGCATGCCCGACATGCGCAAACTCAATCCCACGCACATCGGCCTTGCTGCACATTTGATCAAACGTGGATTTAAGCAGCAAATCAGAATCAGCACCCCGCGTTAACAGCACCGGACATTTGATGGCGTTCCAAAATAGCGAAAGATCGATGTCGACAACCGGGGCCGCGCGAGATGCGTCACCAATGCCCGGATCATAGCGGAATATCCATTTGCCGTCGTCAGTTGGTTTTATCAACGGCAGGGTCAAGGTACGCCATTGATCATCGGTTAACGGCCCAAACGGGCTGACCGCACGAACCGCCTCTACCGCGGCGTCAATATCTGCGAATGCGGGCGATTTGCCCACGTATTGGTTAATTCGCTCCAGCGCAGACTTGGGCAGCAAGGTGCCGACATCGTTGACCACCAGCCGGGTAATGGGTGAATTGGCTTGCGCCGCCAGCAACATGCCGATAATGCCGCCCATCGACGTGCCCACCCAATGCACCTCTGCCACATCGGCACGAGCAATAAGTGCCGACATATCGTTCAAATATTGCGGATAGTTGTAATCGGTTTTGTGGATGAACCAATCACTTTCGCCACGTCCTGCCACGTCCGGGCAGATCACCCGGTACTGGGTGGAAAGCGCAGCAGCCAACGTGTCAAAATCACGTCCGCAGCGGGTCAGCCCGTGCGCGCAAATGAGCACGCGTGGGTTAGTCGCATCGCCCCATTCGGTGTAGTGCACACGATGAAAGCCACCAGTCGATAAGCCTGCGTAAAAATTATGTTTCATAGATTTGCTGAGGGTTTGAATGTCGAAATGAAGCGCCGATGTTGAGCGACATTTTTGAGTTTAAGTAATAAGACTGACGCTTACAAAAAAATGCCGGACGTGTGAAGTTTACGATCAATTGCGCAAAAACTATTTTTAAACTCTATTGCTCACGCCTCATCCCGAATCAATAGCGCTTTACAATAGCGGCTATGACTAAAAAACCTGACCGCCCAGTTTTAACCAAACCAGCCGTGAGCGTTACTACCGTTGCGCGCGACTTGGAGACCACTTCGGCCAGTGGCGCGCGCGCGCGGGCCTTGGTGAGACGCACTAAAGACGCGGTTCGCGAGGCAAAAAAGGCGAAGTACAGTGACCGCGGTGCTTCCACTACCGCTACCGCCAATACCAGCGCACGCAACGCCAGTGCGGGCCTACCTGTCGACCCTACACGTCGTCGCCCGCGCACACCACATGCGCCTGATACGGCGACCTTACCTTTAACGGCTGAACGAGATGCCGTGGCAGGCCGGAAGCCCGCATACGCGAAACCAGAGTACACAAAACCCGAGTTTACGAAACCCCATGGGCCGCGAAGCGCGCATACCCGCTCCGCGCCCAAGCCCGGCGCGGAGCGCGCACCGTTCACGCCGCGTCAAACCCCGCGTGAGCAGCGCGGCATGACACTAGCCGAGCGCCCTCCCCGCGAACTTAAAGCCCCCGCGGCACACGCCCCCAATGCTCACCAGGGCCCACCCGATGATGGCTCGATTCGTCTGTCAAAACTGATGTCTAATCGCGGTATCTGTTCGCGCCGCGAGGCCGATGAATGGATCGCCAAAAGCTGGGTAAAAGTGGATGGTGTGATCATCAACGAACTCGGCTCACGGGTGATGCCAGAGGTAGAAATTGCGGTGCATCCGGCCGCTGCTGAAGAGCAAGAACGGCGCGTGACGATTTTATTGAACAAGCCGGTTGGCTACGTTTCCGGACAAGCCGAAGATGGACATTTGCCTGCCTCAGTTTTATTCACAGAAGAAAATCGCTGGGAAGATGATCACACCACGATCAAATTCCACCCCATGCAGGCCAAGGGTTTGGCGCCGGCAGGCAGACTCGATATTGATTCAGTCGGGCTGATCGTTTTTACACAGGACGGTCGCGTCGCCAAACAGCTGATTGGTGATAACTCTGCAGTTGAAAAAGAATACCTGGTGCGCGTCGAAGGCAGTTTGACTGAAGCAGATTTGAAACTGCTGAATCATGGCCTGTCGCTCGATGGCGAAGTGTTGCGCCCGGCCAAGGTATCATGGCAGAACGAGGATCAGCTTCGATTTGTGCTGCGAGAAGGCAAGAAGCGCCAAATTCGTCGCATGTGCGAATTGGTGGGGCTTAATGTGGTGGGCCTCAAACGAACCCGTATTGGCATGATTCCGCTGGGCAATTTGCCTGCGGGCAAGTGGCGCTATCTGGCAGCGGATGAAACATTCTCGTAAAGATGGAGCAATTTTTCGCCTAAGCCAAGTTGCGCTGCGGCCCGGCAATCTGAATTTGCGAAGCAAGACGTCCTGTTGCCTACGGCGGTGCAACTGACCCGCCGCCACCAATCTCAACAATCCATCTCCAGCATCTGAGGGCGCTCGCAGCAACAAATGCTCTGAAACTACCGCCGATAGTAGCCTTTAGCTTTTAAAAATTTCAAAAATATCTCCGAGCCATCATGACCACTAATCTGACCACCACGCCCAATATTGCGCTTAGCGACGAAGAGATCACGCACCTTGAAGCGCTGCTTGCGTCGCCCATTTTTTCGAAGCAAGCCATGGGCTTGGATGAAATTCAGGGCTTTCTTTGCGCAGTCATCAGCGGCCCGGAATTAATTACGCCTGCGCAGTGGATGCCGGCCGTACTCGGCAATCCGAAATATGAAAGCGCTGCCCAAGAAACCGAAGTCAACAATCTTTTAATGCGCTTCTATGGCGAAATCGTTGCCGATTTGATCGCGGGTGAGGCCGTCGGCATGTTGCTGCATCGCGATGATGGTGCGGCAGAAGATGACTTCGACTACGAGACCTGGTGTCAGGCATATCTGGATGGCGTTGATTTTTCACCGACGCCGTGGGACGAAGCGGGTGAGGAGGACGAAATCAACGAGTTGCTGTTTCCGATCAGTTTATTGGCGGGCGAAATCGAACCGAAAGCGTTAAAACAGATCAAGCCGCGCGACATGGTGGATTTGATGATCGAATGCCGCGAGGATCTGCCGTTGTTGGCGGTTGATGTTTACAAATATTTTTTGTCCTTGCGCACACGGCCACCGCTGGTCAAAATCGTCAGTAATAAAAAGCCGCCCAAAAAATTACATTGATCGCGCGAATCGACCCGTCATATTCAAACAATTCAAATCCACACTTGCCGACAATCCATCGCCAACATCATGCCACTGCTGCCCAACCAAAAAGCCACGCTGTTTATTGAGATCGAAACGCATCGCAGTTATCTGATTCGATTCGCAACCGCGCGCCTGCGCGAATCCGACGCGGCCGAAGAGGTGGTGCAGGAAGCATTGCTGGCGGCGCTGGGCGGCATCGACGGCTTTGCCGGAAATTCAACACTCCGCACCTGGCTGACGTCGATTTTGAAATTTAAAATTATTGATTTTCAACGCCGCGCTGTCTCCGATCGTGAACGTTTTGTGCAGCCGCCGGCCGAGGCAGAAGATACCGACACCGCATGGTTTGACCGCATGTTTGACGAGACCGGCCATTGGCGCGCCGCCATGGCAACCTGGGCTGCGCCCGATGATGCGGCCCTGCAAAAAGCATTTTTTTTGGCTTTTGAGTCATGCATGGACAAATTGCCCCCAGCGACGGCGCGAGTGTTTTTTCAGCGCGAAGTATTGGGCGAAGAAACTGACGAAATTTGTAAGGCCGAGGCAATCAGCTCGTCCAATTGTTGGGTGATGCTGCATCGCGCCAGATTGTCGCTGCGCGAGTGCCTGGATCGAACATGGTTCTCAAAATGAAAACTGAACAGGCAATATCCTGCAAACAAGCGTCGCAAATGTTGAGCATCAAACGCGATCGGCCTCTATCCGACGAAGAAGAGTTGCGGCTCAAAAACCATCTCGCGGTGTGCCTTTACTGCCGCACATTTGACGAGCAGCTTGACGTGCTGGCCGAAATGGCCAAACGCTTTGCGGTGGCCCACGATGCATAGCCCATAAAAATTAGCGCAAATGCAGCAATAATTCCTACTTTTTTAATTGTTAATTCTTAATTATTGTAAGGCGACGGCAAGCCTTGCGACCAATCAGAATGTTGCGCAATGATGAGTTCGGGACGTCAATGTTTCCGATTCACATGGCGCCTACCCACCACTGATTGAAGGGACTTTGAACATGAATAAATCTAATTTAAGCCGCGTACTGATGGCGGCAATTGCCACTGCAATGGTCAGTATTGCCGCACCTGCTTTCGCCGACGGCTCACCAGAAGAGCTCCAGCGCTTCGTGCAAATGTGCGACATCAACAAAGACGGCATGATCTCTAAGGCCGAATTCATGAAGCGCGCCGAAGACATGCTGGCCAAAATGCCTGCCACCAAAGACAACATGGTCGATTCCAAAAAAGCGCTCGCATTCATCATGGAATTGCAAAAAAGCGATGGCAGTTTGGGCTACATGACCTCAAAAGCAGACCTGATGAAAAAAATGGAAATGACCTTCGCAAAATACGACGCCAGCAAAGCCGGCATGCTCAACAAAATGCGGTTCGAGGCATTTTTGATGGAACTGTCCAAGAGCAATGGTTAGCAGCCAGCAAAACATTTGACGCAGCTGAAACCCTAGCAAAGGCGGTGCTTTACGAGCAGCTATGCTCCAAACGGCACGCCCTTGCTGGGGTTTTCATTTTTATTGCTCAAGCAAACAGATAAGTAAACAGCGCTCGTTTCAAAACTTGCCTCTCGCGTCTGGCTAATGCAGCCGCGCCGATAGTAGACTAGCGATCCCACCACCGCGGATTGCAAGATGTCTGATCTTTCCCCTCAGCACCAAGCAGTGACCGCACAGCCCACTTCTGATTCTGCCGATGCGAACCAATTGGCGCCGAATCGTTCGCATTCCAGGCGCAACGCGACCTACGTTTTCTTTTGGATCGGCGTTGGGCTACTGCTCTCTTTGGCTGCGCTACAAACTTATGTGCAACACGGCGGTAGGCATTTATGGGAACCGTTTCTGTGGGAAATGAGCAGTGTATTTGCCGTTGCATTGCTGATGCCGCTGATTTATCGCTGGATTAATTTCGCTGATACGGCCAACTGGAACAAGTTAAAAATCGGTGCGGTTCACATTGCCGTGGCATGCGGCTTTTCTATCGCGCACGTCAGCCTGATGTTCACGATACGATTTTTTGTTTACTTTTTGATGGACACACCATATCAGCCCGGCCGCTGGTGGTCGGTGCTGAGCTACGAAGCACCCAAAGACTTTGTGACCTACGCCCTACTCGCCGGCATCTGCTACGGCATGGTGCTGATGCAACGCGAACAGCGCCACAAGCTTGAAGTCTCGCGAATCGAAGCCGAGCTTTCGCGGGCGCGGCTGGCGCGGCTGCAGGATCAATTACAGCCGCATTTCTTATTCAATACACTCAATCTGGTTTCTTCGTTGATGGGCGAAGATGTAGAGCGAGCCGATAAGGTGCTGGAACGGCTTGGCGACTTGCTGCGCAGTACGCTGGCGCTGTCGAACCAGACGCAGCACACGTTGCGCGAAGAGTTGCATATTCTTGAGCCCTATCTCGACATCATGGCAGCCCGATTTGGTGAACGCGTGCAGGTGCAAATTGATTGTGATGATGCGGCGCGTGGCTGCATGGTTCCTTGCCTGTTGCTGTTACCGTTGATCGAAAACGCCGTTCATCACGGTGTTGAAAAATGCAGTTTGCCCGCGAATATCAAGGTTTCAGGCGACGTCGCCCACGGTGAGCTGCGTGTTGGCATCAGTGCGGATGTCGGCGATCTTGAGCGCGATACGCGTGAAGGCGGCATCGGGCTCGCCAACACCCGCGCCAGGCTCAATCAAATATATGCGAATCGCGCCGTCATTACGCTTAACCGGCTCAAGCCGCAGGGCGTTGAAGTGCTGATTAAATTACCTGCGAGTACGCTGTTGTGATGCGAGTCTTGATTGCCGAAGACGAGCCCGCGGCGCGCCGCAAACTCGCCCGCCTGCTCGCTGCCGAGCCCGATATCGCCGTGGTGGCAGAAGCCGAAAATGGCACCCACGCCGCGGCATTGGCGGAATCACTGCGCCCTGAAGTCAGCTTTCTTGATATTCAGATGCCGGGCATGACCGGACTTGATGTGGCGGCACAGATTTCATCATTTTCGCTGGTCGTATTTATCACCGCTTTCAGCGAGCACGCAACCCGCGCATTTGAAATTAACGCCGTCGATTATTTGTTGAAGCCCTACACCCGCGAGCGCCTGCAGGCGACACTTCAC
Organism: Burkholderiales bacterium; assembly: GCA_043784585.1. Taxonomy (GTDB): domain Bacteria; phylum Pseudomonadota; class Gammaproteobacteria; order Burkholderiales; family Usitatibacteraceae; genus UKL13-2. The sequence continues at coordinate 679 of JAYVYF010000151.1, read as the reverse complement.
CGCGTCCGCCAGCGCCTACAAACACAACTTCCCGCAGAACGTCAGCAGCGTATTTCATCGGCGCTCACCATCATCAAACGCGCAAGCGTAGCGTCATTGGCGCTGCCATTTTTTTGCCTGCGCGAGCAAGGCAACCCCAAACCAATTGCGCTGGATTCGATTGCATGGGTCGAGGCGGAAGATAACTATTGTCGGCTTCATGCTGGACCCGAAAGCTCCTTGCAACGCATTACCTTGACCGCATTTTTGGCGCGTGCTGCCGATACCGCCATTAATTTCGCTGAAAGCGCAAATGCATCAAAATTCGTGCGCATTCACCGCTCTAGCGCCGTTAATATCCGGCATCTTGCCCAGATCACTCCCTTGATGAGTGGCGATGCGCTGCTGGTACTCAAAAGCGGCGAGAAAATACGGCTCAGCCGACGCTATCGGCACGAGTTTTTCAGCCAGCTGGGCGATAAATTCCGTTCGCCACAAATTTAAAACCACTGGCCACATATTGGCTGCGCGTTCATCGGCAACGCCATACGCTGATGTTTTCATTAGGATCGTTTCCATGAACACATTCCCGCCTGCCGCTTCGCCCCGCCGATTCGATCTCGACTGGATTCGTATTATCGCGTTCGGGCTGCTGATTTTTTATCACATCGGCATGTACTACGTGACCTGGGATTGGCAT
>JAYVYF010000150.1:0-9676 GCA_043784585.1 Burkholderiales bacterium | reverse complement strand
TTGTCGAAGATGGCGCGATTGTTCCAGGGCTCGCCGACGCAGTATCCGTCCATATTGCCCACCCGCATATTGGCCACCATCTGTGGTGGTGGCACCACGATATTTTTAACGTCCTTGAAGGGGTCAATGCCGCTGGCGGCGAGCCAGTAATAGAGCCACATCGCGTGAGTGCCGGTCGGGAAGGTTTGCGCAAATACGTATTCGCGTTTTTCCTTGGCGATTAGTTTTGCGAGTGATGCGCCATCGATTGCGCCTTTTTCTTTGAGCTGGTTGGAGAGCGTAATCGCTTGCCCATTGTGGTTCAACGTCATTAACACAGCCATGTCTTTTTTGGGCCCGCCTATGCCCAGATGTACGCCGTACATCATGCCGTAAAGCACATGCGAGGCATCGTTTTCACCATTGACCAGTTTGTCGCGGACGGCAGCCCAGCTGGCTTCCTTGCTGGGAATAATTTTGATGCCGTATTTCTCATCAAATTTCATCACTGATGCGATCACGACCGACGCGCAATCAGTGAGCGGAATGAAGCCGATCTTGACTTCTTTCTTCTCAGGTGCATCAGAGCCCGCAGCCCAGGCGGCGCTGCGAGTTCCCAACGGCACCAATGACATCAGCGCAGCTCCGCCGGAAAGGAGTGCGGTTTTTTTGAGCAAATCTCGGCGGCTGGTATCGAGATTGCTATGGTCGGTCGAATTGATCGATGCCATGGGCGATGGTGATTTGGGCACGTCCCGCATGCTGTTCTCCTGGTGTTATTCATATCAAAAGTCCAATAAAAAACGGCGACCCATACGCTCACGAAATTTTCATTTCATGGGATGGGACACCGTTGTCCTTACCGAACTCCAGCAATGCGTGTGCCAACAAGTATTTTTTGGCTAATTTGCTGATTTCTCAGGCGTATAAGTGCCTATTCGTAACTCAGGACGCAGATCAGGAAATTTATGGATGCGCTTCGATGATGCGTGGCGATATTGCAGCGCACCAAATTGGGTGCATTTGGCTAAACTTCTAGCTAAGCAGATGAATCGCGCGGCATGGACGGTTTGGTCAAGCGCATTGCAATCACTGTCTCCGCCGCATCGAACATTTTGACGCCACGGTCCATTGCGAATTTACGCAAATGTGCAAACGCGGCTTCCTCATCGCACTCGGCCTGCCTCATGATGAGGCCTTTGGCGCGTTCAATGGATTTGCGCTCAGCCAGCATGGTTTTGCTTTCGCTTAGCTCTCGCCTGAGCTCCTGCTCGGCTTCAAAGCGCTCTACCGCCACCGATAGGATAGGCTGGATTCGCGCTTCAGATAAGCCGTCGACAATATAAGCGGTAACGCCGGCGCGAACCGCGAGGCGGATGGTTTCGCCGCCCCGGTCGCCGCTAAACATGACGATCGGTCGTGGCTGGTCGCGGGAAATAAAGGTGATGTGTTCAATCACGTCGCGCGATGGCGAGTCGGTATCGATAATAATCACGTCAGGTGAGCACTCGCTGACACGATTATACAGCTCTATAGCAGTGGTCAACGTTGAAACTACCTCGCATCCCGCGCGAATCAGCGCCCCGCGGACATTCGCGGCGCGATCTGGGTCTTCGTCCACCAGCATTACTTTTAACACCATGTATTTCTCTTCGCGCTTCGCTAGTTTGCTGACTGTAAATATCACAGCAACTGCCGTGCCAGCATCAGCTCGAATTTCAATTGGCCAGATCGGTTATCATCAACGGAGACATCTATAGGAAGAAGTTGATGGAACAAAACGTCGATAAAACAGCGCAATCCGAGCATTTGCAACCCTTATCAAAACCCGTGAAATCTGCCCCGCGAGCGATGATTTTGCTTTGCCACGGCTCGGCTGATCCAGAATGGACGCGTCCGTTTGTTGCGTTGCAGGATATGATCGCGGCAAAATCCCCGCAGACGCCGGTGGCGATTGCTTATTTGGATCCTGCCAAGCCTAATTTTGCAGATGTCACCGCCCAATTAGCGGCGACGGGCGTGCAGAAAATTATTGTAGCGCCCATATTTTTGGCACGCGGCGGACACATAAAAAAAGACTTGCCCGAATTAGTCGAAGCCGCCCGGACATTGCACGGGTTGGCCTTTCAAGTGCTGCCCACCATTGGTGAAATTGACACGCTACTCGAGGCAATCGCCGGTTGGGTGATCCACGCGGCCGAGGTCGATCAGTACTGATAGCGTCTTTAGAGGTGGCTAAGCAATTCGCCTGCGGATGATTCGCTTTGATTTTATGGATGGCCCTAGTGCAAGATTGATCGAGGCGGCTTTTTGTTGAATCGCCTCGACTGTTCTTCCCACATGATAGGCCAGCATGTCCAGCGATGCGTGGTGTTTGGCGAGATCGCGCAGAATTCGCACTTCATTTGCGGTCCACGGCTCTGGTAGGGTGGCGACCATTTCAACCGGTTCTGCTGCTAGTTTTTTACGGGCCAAAGCGGGGGCTCCAGTTTTGTCGCGGCAAGGGAGTGTCGCAGTATATGTAAGCCTGGCCATTACGCAGCCCGGATAACTAATTTACTTTACACCCATTTAAAGCAGTAAACCTGCGCGCCTGTTTCCGCCTGACTTTTACTAAAAATCTTTTGTTCACCACATTGCAGGTTCCCCTGAAATCCGCGTCCTGTCTGGATGTTGGCGATGTTTGGTGGCATTGGCTGCTAGCCGCAATCACCGGTATAAAAGCGTCGTGCACAAACCGCTTCGTAGCGATTATTGCCGCCTATTTCAATTTGCGCGCCTACCATGACGCGCTGGCCAAATTCATCCAGCCGCACGTTCATCGTGGCTTTGCGGCCACAGCGGCAGATAGTCTTCATTTCTTCAAGATCGTCTGCCAGTGTCAGCAGGCTTTTTGAGCCGGGAAACGGATTGCCAAGAAAATCACTGCGCAACCCGTAACAAATAACCGGCGTTGATGAGGTATGCGCCAGCAGGTGCAACTGCGTCACTTGCGACGCTGACAAAAATTGCGCCTCGTCAATCAGGATGCATGACGGATGCGGCCTAGTGCGATAGATGGTGTCGAAATCTGTCGTGTCATTAAAAACATTTGCCGCACGTGTTACACCGAGGCGCGAGCTGATGCGGCCCCTGCCGATGACCTCATCTGCACCTGCTCGATTATCGATTGCGGCGGTATACAGGTCAGCGCTTTGCCCGCGCTCTTCATAATTGTGCGCCACTTGAAGCAGAGATGTGGATTTGCCCGCATTCATCGCGGCAAATCGGAAGTAGAGTTTGGCCAAAAAAATTTCCAGTGCTAAAAAGGCGGCTTAAATACGATTTGTTTTCATGATTTGCTGCTTCTCGCGCTGCCAGTCGCGCTCTTTTTCAGTGTCGCGTTTATCGTGCTGTTTCTTGCCTTTGGCGAGGCCAATTTCAAGCTTGATGATGCCTTTTGAGTAGTGCAGATTCAGCGGCACGATGGTGTATCCGCGCTGCTCTACTTTGCTCACCAACTTGTCAATTTCGGCCTGGTTTAGCAGCAGCTTGCGGGTGCGCACGGGATCGGGGATCACATGTGTTGATGCCTCCGGCAGGGCGGAAATATGGGACCCGATCAGATAAAACGCATCATTTTGCAACACCACATAGCCTTCTTTCAGCTGCGCTCGACCGGCGCGGATCGCTTTTGCTTCCCAGCCAGTCAGCACCAGACCCGCCTCAAAACGGTCTTCTATGAAGTAATCAAAAAATGCTTTTCTGTTTTCAACGATGCTCATATGCAATGGTGCCAGTAACAATTTGATTGACGAACCTAAAGCGCAGGTTTAATGCGGCTATGCACACACCAGGGTGATGCTGGATTTTAACTGAGCATTGTCGCCATGACGATGCTTAGTTGCAATCACCTCACTCAGTTAAAATTGGGGATGATGTCGTTTTTCCCAATCGGTGCAATCCCAATTATGTCGCAAGTCTCAAAATCAGTGCTGGTGCCTTACTCTGCCGAAACGATGTTCAAGTTAGTGGACGACGTCGAGCGCTACCCGCAATTTTTGCCGTGGTGCAGCGGCACCCATGTGATCTCGCGTGATCCGCTCGAGACGATTGCCACCATCCACATTCGCTATGCGGGCGTTGCGAAATCATTCACCACTGAAAACAAAAAAGAGGGGGTGGAATGCATGCGGATTCAGTTAAGAGATGGCCCATTCAAAACGCTGCGTGGTGCATGGTACTTTCAAACGCTTTCAGCGACTGCATGCAAGGTAAAACTGGATCTTGAATACACCTTCGCAAACGGCTTGCTGGAGCGAGCGGTCGGCCCGGTATTCGGCATGATTGCCGAGACCATGATGGATCGCTTTGTCAGCCGTGCAGATGCTTTGTTTGCGCACGATTCGTTTTCGTCGTCATGAATAAAATTTGCGTAACGGTTGCGTTTGCGAGTCCAGCGGAGTCCGCTGAAATTACGCTGGAAGCGAATGACGGCTCGACTATCGCAGGCGTCTTGCATATGACGCATGAGCACTTGCCAGCGTGGTTGCAGTCCATGTTAAATGTGAAATTAGACTCTGTTTCATCACGCGCCACGGTTGGCGTTTGGGGAAAAGTGCGACCTTACGCCCATCAATTGCGCAACGGCGATCGTGTGGAAATCTATCGAGCGTTACAAGCCGATCCAAAGGATGCAAGGCGCGCTAAGGTGGATGCGGCCGGAGGCGCAGAACGAGTGAAAGCAAAGTGTTAAAGCGTGGTCGAGGCGCAGTTGAAGGGTGGCCGAGGTGCGGTGGAAGCCCCACGCAAGCGTTGATTAAAATTTAAGACACGAGTATTAGCAAGTATCTTGAGTCACTTATCGTCCAAAATCCGCGCTAGTCTTTGCCGAGCACTTCAAATCGCACTCCCATCCAATCTGACTCTTTGCGCAGCACGCGATTGATGCGGACTCGATACTTGGCCGCCGCCGCGTTCAGATTGAAGATATTTTTTAAGCCGACATCTGCATCCGGCATGACCAAAATGTCGGCGCGGCCATGCTCCTCGCGCCCCGGTAAATAAAGTGCCTGGGTGGGCGCAATGGCAGGATCGGGATTGCTGTCGGTGGGTTGCGAGAACTGTCGGAGCGTGATCGGGAGCGGACGTAGACAGAGTATCTCCACGCCCAGCAAGGTTTCGCCTACCGCGCGTTGGGTCAATTTTCGGACTAGCACGCCGATCATCCAGTGGACTTCACCAAACGGTTTAATGGCCAGCAACTCGCCCACGGCAACGGCCTCACCCACGCTGCGCTCCACCAGCAGGCCCACGCCTTTTGAGCTGATGTCGTGTATTTTCCAGCGCGCGGCAGGCGCAATCTCATCGGTCGAATCACTGTCGAGGAGCAGATCAATTCCAGACGCGGCATCAGACTCATTTGTAGTGGTCGAAGGGCTATCAATCGGCGTGAGTGAGAGTTGAAGGTCTGCGAATTGCATTGGTGCAGGATTAGCGGCGCTCACGGAGGTGTTGGCAGATTTAGTCGCGCGCGCGCTTCTGTCGTTGGTATTGATACCATCACTATCGCCTGTTATTGCCATGCGGGCGGCGGCGAATCCAATCCGCACATCTGCTGTGACGCTGGCGATCAACTGACGGTCTTCGATATGCGAGACGCTCGCGTCCAGCAGTGATTTGTAAATGCGTTCAACGTTAGCCAGCAGGGCCACATGCTCCCGCACTGAAAATTCGCTGGAGCTGGTGTGGCCATGATAGGGGCGGCCAACGCGAAGTTCAGCGCGCACTATTTCTGCCTGATTACGCAACCGCTCCATTTTTAAATAACGGTAGGACGGCCACGAAGTATTGCCAGTGACCAGCTGAATACCCATGCTGGCATCCAGATCAACGAATAGCGAGTGGGATGAAGGTGAGAAGGCTTGATCGAGCTGGTAGTAAGGTGTCCACTCGGCAAGCCAGCCATCGGCAATCTCAATCTGCGGCATCGACAAGCTGCCGGTATTGAGTACGTCAAGTAGCAACGCGCGCAGGTAAAGCGCCTGCACAGAGGTATTGAAATGGTTCTCGGCATCGAACAAATAGGTCTCTGCTGCCACAAACCCGTTGGACTCCGCAAAGCTGAAAAGTGCGTGCAACAGCGGCCATAGCTGCGGTTTCACGGTCTCATGTCGGAAAAAACTCCATTTGATCGAAGAAGCGTAATGGTGAAGTGCGAACGCCACAATGCGTTGAAGGAGCGGGTCGTTTTCAGCGGTCGCCCATTCTTTACGCCGTGCGATGATTTGTTCTGCCGTCGCTGCGCCAAAATTGTGCAGCAGATGCATATCTCGCGCGAACTGAATAGCATCAGTGCGTTCGGAATTTGCAAAAAACCAGCGTTTGTCTGCCTGAATGATGACGTGCAGGTTATTCTCAAAACGGATGAGATCGGCGACGCGGGCCTGCGTGAACGGCCCCTGGCGATCCGGAAATGATTTCAACGCAATCATCGCCGACGCGCGCTTTTTACGATCTTGAACTGACGTCGCACCTTCCAGTCCCGCAGCTGCGGTGAGCGACATTTCGGTGGAGTCTTGTGGGTTCATCGCCATGTGCCTCGATTAAGCACGCGCGTCAGCTGAGTTCAGCAGGTCAGGAACACCCTGAAAATCTGCGTGTGTGACGCGATATTCGCTGAACAGTGAGGATCGCAAATCTGCCACCAGCGCCTGCGAAATATGTTGTGCCGACGCGTCGCTGCTGGCGTGCGCATTCAGCCAATTTTCGTTGGCCGGATCGAATTTTTCAGGTGATGTCGTTCCGGTACCCGTTGCCGCAACAAAGAGCGGATTGCCAGGGTCGAGCTCATGGCCAATATCTCTCACCTTGGGCCACGCATCGGTGTTGCCAAACAGAAGCTGAAACTTGTCCGCGAGTTCACCAAATTGCCGACTCATTTTTTCAAGGCGGAACAATTCAAACTTAGCGAGCCAATAGCGGATCTCCTGCGGACGCTCCTCCACTGAATAAATCAATAATTCACAGGCCTTGCCGAGCTGATTTTCTTCATAGTACAGTCGGGCCGCGTCGATGATGGATTCTGGTTCGTCAATGGATACCGTGCGCGCTGCCAGCTCAGGGTAACGCTCCTGCATGTAGCGGAGCCTGCGCACCCGGTCTTCTGAGGTCTGATCACCGGAATTGGCGGGGAGGGTGGCCAAATCATTCAAATCAATATCGAGCTCAAAACTGCCACTATTTTGCGCTGCTGCTTTTTCAACGGCTGAACCCTTTGCTGCTGGTTGGGTGGGGGCTGTTTGAACAATATTCGACAGGGAAAATACGTCGCCTGATGGAACAGGGCTAACAAGCGAATCCATGATTGGATTTTGGCGAGACTCGGCGCGGGGCTGATGAGAATTTTTCAGGCTATCCCATTCAAATGATTCAGCTGAATTCAGCGCCTCAGGCGGTTTTACGTTTTCAGCCGTCTTTGCTGCGCCGTCCGATACAAAACTTGGGGTGGGCTTCACGCTATCGACAGTGCCCGCCGCGCCAGCGCGGCGGGCGGCCTCTACAAATGAAGCCGCTTCTGTCACGTTATCGCGGTCTTGTCGATCTTGTTTATCGCGGCCCTGTTTTGTCGCATTTTGCCGATCACGGAAACCACGCGAAAGATTCTTTTTCGCCGCTATTTGATCGAGCAGCGGGCTGGTGGGTGACGTGCTTTCAAGTTCATTTATCCAGGTGTTGAAATCATCAATGGATTCTCTACTGGTGCGGGGTATTTGCGCATCTGTCGCCGCAATTGGGTCGCGCCTGAGCCGCGACTGCAATACCCACCATGCCAACGCGACCAGCGCCAAAACACTCAGGAGCGCAATCGCCCAGGTCAGCCAGTTGTCGAATGAAATGCTGTCGGGTAATGGTGCAATTTTTGGCGGCACGATCTGAGGCGTGGCGGGCGGAGTTGGTTCAGTGGTTTTTGCGGCGACAGTCGGGCCGACCGCTGGTTTGTCTGATACGGTGGGGAGGGTCGGTGCAACAATGGGAACGGTCAGCGCTTCAATCGCATCGACTTTGTTGACGGCTGAAGGCGTAGTGGGCACCGGGGACGAAAGGGGCACAGTTGCGCCTGAAGCCGGCATTGATGGCGATGACGATGACGCTGCCAGTTTAAGTTGCAGCTCGTTAAGCCGCTTCTCAATTTGTTTGACATTATTTTTCAGCGCAAGAAGCTGTGCGGTTTGGTCGTCCGCGTCGAGCAAGGCAAAGCGCTCTCGCAACTCTCTCCGGGTTTCGTCCGACACGCCCTGACTGCGCGATAGATCCATTTCGCTGCCGGAAATACGCAGCTTGAATCCGCGAGTTGCTGCCTCGTTTTTGGCCTGCGCGCTCTGATTTTTCGCATTCTGTTGGGCTGCTTTTTTATCGCTATTCGCTTTTGTTGAACCGCGGGCTTCCGCGATGGGCAATTCACTGGGCGCTGCGTCTGCGGTAGGCGTAGTATTTTTTTCAGCCCCACTGCGCGCACTGCCCATCGGATTGCGCCTGCGTGTGCTAGCCGATGCGCTGATCGCAGAGGAACTGCTCGGCCCAGTCGTTTGAGAGGAGCTTTTGTCTGAGCGGCTTGCAGATAGCGCTTTTAAATTGGGCAGAATAAGTTGGCTATTCAGCGGTAGCGTTGCGTTGATGGCGACGCCCGCCAGTGTGGGGTTTAACGATCGTAATGCCGCAACGTATTGAGCCTGACGAACACGGTTTTTAGGGTAAATCCCTGCAGCAAGGCTCGATAAGGTATCGCCGGCGTAAACAACCCAGCGCCCGGATTCGCCGCTTGCCTGCGGGTTAGCGGAATCACGTGTTTGGGCCGCTGCGCTTGGCACTGGCGGCGCTATTTGCCCGCGGGTGGTCGCGGTATTTGGGGTCAAGAGTGGTGTGGGGTCTAGCAATAGTGGGTAATCACGTACTACACCGGATTCACTCTGACAGCCGGCGCGAATTGACAGCCTGCCAATCGGCTCATTGAAAGAATTATTGCCGCGAACTTCAATATAACGACCGTTCTTGCTCTCAACCAATGTTAAGCGAACGTCGCGCCGGTTTATGCTGGGCTCGGCGTTGGGAGAATTAATGACCGAAAAACAGCTGCTTTCAATCTCTTCATTGGGTTGGGTAATTACGCCAATACGTAGATTGAGCGGTTCACCCAAATACGACCGGATATCAAGAGCGCCAAGGCCGACAGCGTTCGCGCTGGATACCCAGGCCAGGACGAGGATAGATAAAATACGCGACAGCGCAGAGGTGCTGCTGCCTTTTGCGGCAGCGGGCAACGAGTAGGTGCTCTGCACAGGTGATCGAGAGTTGCGTCGCATTCATTGACGGCTTGTTTTGCGTAAGCAACCAAGCCTTTTCATTTTGGGTTTTAGTTCTTGCAAGATTCTGTAACCGCTATCTTCGCCCTCGCCGTTTCAGAAGCTCGTTGTTCGTCATTCATAAACACGCGTTCTCCGGCATCGTTACTTTGTCGAATTGGCGTTCCGCTATCGAGCGTGCTCAGGTAACGTTTAGCGTCCTTGCAGCGCTCTTCATTTTGTTTTGCGTTTTGTTCTGCCGCCTCATCTTTTTTGGCCTTATCCGCCAACTCGGTTTTTTTCTTTTCGGCCTCTTTGGCTTGGTCAACTGCAATTTTGACCTTGGCGGGTGCTGGAGCTGGCGTGTTCGCCGCAGG
>JAYVYF010000149.1:0-7132 GCA_043784585.1 Burkholderiales bacterium | reverse complement strand
GCGCGTGACGCATCCGGCACCCATACGGTGGCCCCTTTGTAATGAGGTTCAATCTTTACGGCGGTATGGGTGCGGGAGGTGGTGGCCCCCCCAATCAGCAGCGGAATGGTGAAGCCGAGGCGCTGCATTTCTTTGGCGACGTGGCTCATTTCTTCCAGCGATGGCGTAATCAAACCGGACAAGCCAATGATGTCCACGTTCTCTTTAATGGCGGTGTCAAGAATTTTTTCGGTCGATACCATCACGCCCAAATCGATGACTTCAAAGTTATTACATTGCATCACCACGCCGACAATGTTCTTGCCGATGTCGTGCACATCGCCCTTCACGGTCGCCATTAAAATCTTGCCTTTGGCTTTCGCGTTTTCCATTCCGGACAGGCGCTTTTCTTCTTCAATAAACGGGATCAAATGGGCGACAGCCTGCTTCATCACGCGCGCCGATTTCACTACCTGTGGCAAAAACATTTTGCCTTCGCCGAATAAATCGCCGACTACATTCATGCCGTCCATTAGCGGGCCTTCGATCACGTGGATCGGGCGGCCACCATCGGCTGCGACTTTTTGACGACACTCTTCCGTGTCCTCAATAATGTATTGCGTGATGCCCTTCACCAGCGCGTGGGTGAGGCGGGTGCCTACCGGCTCAGTGCGCCACGCGAGGTCTTCCACCAGATCGCGTTTCTTGCCTTTGAATTGCTCGGCAAAGCTGACGAGACGATCTGTTGAATCGGCGCGACGATTAAAAATAACGTCTTCCACCAACACCAACAAATCTTTCGGAATATCGTCATACACGCCAAGTTGACCTGCGTTAACGATCCCCATCGTCATGCCGACTTTCGCCGCGTGATAAAGGAAGGCGGTATGAATTGCCTCGCGTATCGGATCGTTGCCGCGGAATGAGAACGAGACATTCGATACCCCCCCGCTGACTTTTGCATAGGGTAGATTTTTGCGAATCCATTCCGTGGCGTTAATGAAATCCATGCCGTAATTGGCATGCTCTTCGATGCCGGTGGCAATCGCAAAAATATTCGGATCAAAAATAATATCTTCTGGCGGGAAGCCAACTTCATCAACCAAAATTTTATACGAACGCGCGCAAATTTCGATCTTGCGCTGGTAGGTGTCGGCCTGGCCTTTTTCATCAAATGCCATCACGATAATCGCTGCGCCATAGCGACGACACAGCTTGGCGCGCTCGATGAATTCAGGAATACCCTCCTTCATCGAAATCGAATTCACAATCGATTTGCCCTGCACGCATTTCAGCCCCGCCTCGATCACGCTCCATTTTGAGGAGTCAAGCATCATTGGCACTTTTGAAATATCGGGCTCGGAGGCAATCAGATTCATGAACTTGTGCATCGCGGCGAACGAGTCCAGCATCGCCTCATCCATGTTGATGTCGATAATCTGCGCCCCGTTTTCAACTTGTTGGCGGGCCACCGCAAGCGCTTCGTTATAGTCGTCATTCAAAATTAATTTCGCAAACGCACGTGAGCCCGTTACGTTGGTGCGCTCACCCACATTCACAAACAACGAATCTTCACCAATGTTGACCGCTTCCAAACCGGAGAGTCGCAAACGTTTTTCAATCACTGGTGCGCCTTTGCCAAACGCGCGTGGCTTGAACGGTGAAACAATATCGACAATCGCCTTGATGTGCGCAGGTGTGGTGCCGCAGCAGCCGCCGGTGATATTGAGCCAACCCGCTTCCGCCCAATCGCGAATAAACGAGGCGGTTTCCACTGGTAACTCGTCATAGCCGGTCGGCGCCAGCGGGTTTGGCAAGCCGGCGTTTGGATGCGCGGAGACGCGGCAATCGGCAATGCGCGCCAGCTCTTCAATGTGTGGGCGCAATTCCTTGCCGCCGAGCGCGCAATTAAAACCGATGGAAATCGGATTCGCATGACGGATTGAATTGTAAAACGCCTCCACCATTTGTCCAGACAACGTGCGGCCGGAGGCATCGGTAATCGTGCCCGAAATCATGATCGGCAAACGTTGATCACCGCGAATTCCGCGCGCCTCAAATTCTTCCTCGATCGCGAAAATTGCGGCCTTGGCGTTGAGCGTATCGAAAATGGTTTCAATCAACAAAATATCTGCACCACCGTCAATCAGGCCGCCCGTCGCTTCGCGATACGCGTCCTTTACTTGGTCAAAATTTACCGCGCGAAAGCCGGGGTCGTTTACATCGGGCGACAGTGACAGCGTGCGCGTAAGCGGACCCAAGACGCCCGCTACAAAGCGTGGCTTGGAATGCGGCTCTCGTATTGATCGCGGGTCCGCTTGGGAATTTTTTGCCTCATATTCATCGGCCACGCTGCGGGCCAATTTAGCGCCCTCAAAATTTAGCTCATAGACCAGCGATTCCATGCCGTAATCGGCCATTGAAACTGAGGTGGAATTAAACGTGTTCGTTTCTAAAATATCCGAGCCTGCCTCCAGATATTGCCGGTGAATTTCGCGCACCACCTGCGGGCGTGTAAGTGTCAGCAAATCATTATTGCCGCGCAGATCACTTGGCCAATCCTTGAAGCGCTCGCCGCGATATTCCGCTTCAGTTAGATGGTATTGCTGAATCATCGAGCCCATCGCGCCATCCAGCACGAGAATGTGCTGTGCGAGTGCATCCATCAGGATTTGCGTGCGAGTGGCGCGGGGATTGATTGCTTGATCCATGATTTATCTTTTTAAAACCTATTGCACTAAATAATTTATGTTGTTCTGAAAGCGGCGTAATCGTCTGAAGAATCTGCTTCTGATACTTTATAAAAATATCGCTATTGCTGGCCAGTAATCCATTCATCCACTTTCGTCTCCAGTACCGACAGCGGCAGCACGCCATCGCTTAGCACCAGATCGTGATAGTCCTTCAAGCTGAATTTGACCCCTAGTTTTTGTTGCGCGCGGTCACGCAGGGCCTGAATTTTCAACGCGCCAATTTTATATGCCAGCGCCTGTCCGGGCCACGCCATATAGCGCTCGGTGGCGCGTCTCGCTTCGGCTTCTGATACCCCTTCATTGTCCATCATGTATTGCATCGTGGCCTCGCGCGTCCAGCCTTTGGCGTGCAGGCCGGTATCGGTCACCAAACGCACCGCGCGTAACAGCTCATCCTGTAAATGGCCCAGATACGCATTTGGATCATCGTACAGACCCATCTCGCGGCCTAATGTTTCAGCGTAGAGCGCCCAGCCTTCGCCATAGGCGGTGATCCAGCCGTACTTACGAAATTTAGGCAGCGCTAACTCTTGCTGAAGAGCGATATGGAAATGGTGACCGGGCTGGCCTTCGTGTAAAAACAAAGTCGTCATGCCGGTCGTGCGATATTTGCTTGGATCTTCAATCACCGCGTAAAACACGCCGGGCCGCGAACCATCTGCCGATGGGCCACTGTAATGATCGGACGCGGTGGCGCGCGTGAGTTCGGGCTCAGGCCGAATCTCAATCGGCACTTTCGGCATGCGGCCAAATAGCTGCGGCAATTTTACGGCCACTTTTTTATTGATCGCTTCATACGCATCAAGCACATCTTTTTCGGTCTTGAATGGACGAAATTCTGGCTGCTGTTCATGCCATTTTAAAAATTCAGTCACACCACCTTCAAATTTGTAGACCGCTTGTACCTTTGCCATTTCAGCGCGAATCCGCGCAACTTCCTTCAAACCTAGCGCATGAATCTGCTCCGCCGTCATGTCAGTGGTGGTGTTACTTTTAACCTGAAACGCGTACCACGCCGCTCCATTGGGAATGGCTGAAATACCAGCACTGGCGCGGGCCTTGGGGATATATTCGGTTTCAATAAAGGTGTTTAACCTGGTTGCAGACGGGATCAGCCTTTTCTGGATTGCCTGACGATAAAGTGCCGTCAGGCGAGCGCGATCCTCGGTGGCAAATGTGGCGGGCATGTTTTTAATGGGGGCATAAAAAACGCTTTTCTCAACGTCGGGCTCGGCGAGCGCCTTGATCGCCGGCAGCCCACTTACCATCAGCGGTTTAGGTTGCACGATGCCACGCTTGATCCCTTCGCGCATATTCACCATCGCCTGGTCGATCCACAACGGTAGTTTGTTCAAGCGAGCCAAGTAATCGTCATAGTTTTTGACTGTCTTGAGCGGCTGAATATCCTGCCCGCTGCCGAGCTGAGCGACGTAAACAGGTAGACCGCCGTATTGATCAATAGGCATTAACTGCTTGGGAAATTTGTCGCCTTCAATTTGCTCTTGAAGCCGGCGCTCTAGCACAGCATAAGTCATCGCATCGGCGGGAGAAAGTGTCTCGCCCTTAATCGCCGCCAATTGCGCTAGCACCCGTTGCGACAGCGCCCGCTCCAGCGCCATCTGCGCAGGCGCGATCGTGATCGTGAGCAAGCCATCAAAGCGTGCTTCTCCAGTCAGACCGGAGGCTTCCAGCGGATTGAGAACGAGATGATCTTCGAAGTAACGCTCGGCAATGCGGGCAAGGCGTGGATTTAGCGCGGCCGCTGCCATGGTTGCTGCCGACGGCTGGATAGGCTGAACCGGCTGCGCATTTTGTGCGTATGCAGCGGCGAGCTGGCCAGCAGCAAGCGCACCGACAATCAGACGCGTTACGGGCAATTTAAAACGTGATTTGAAAAGCGATAACAACATGGGGCAAAACTCCTAAATAAAAAACCTGTCAGCGCTGCAACTGGCGACAGACAGGTCTGGATGTGGCACCGTCTCTCTTTAGCCGTATTTGTTGAGGGTTTGCACTGCCTCGCGCCCGCAAGCTGAAATTCAAATCGGCGCAAGTAATATTTTACGCTTATAGGCGCGTCGGGTCACGTCGCCATCAGCAGCGTGCCTGGGCGCGTACATGAGAGACTGCTTAAGCGTGACTGGCAAGCCATTCGGCAGCAAGTGTTGCCATCGTTTTCACCCCCACCTTCAAGCCAGCCTCGTCCACATAAAACCGGGGGCTGTGATTGGACGCAGCGTATTTGCAATCCTGATCTTTCGGTGTGCAACCGATAAAGAAAAAGAAACCGGGCACCTTCTTCTGAAAAAACGAAAAATCTTCCGCACCGCAGGTTTTGGGGCACACACCGACCGCACCCGCACCGGCGACGCGTTTTAGCACCGGTACTGACCAAGCTGTAAGTGCTTCGTCGTTGGAGGTGACCGGAAAACCGCGCGCAAAATGCACATGCGCCTTGGCCCCGCCTGATTCGGCAATCAGCGTGGCAATTTTCTCGACGAAGCCGTGAATTTCATCGCGATGCTTTTCATCGAAGGTGCGGATGGTGCCTTCCATTTTGGCTTCATCGGGAATGATGTTGCTGCGGTTGCCCGCCTGAAAACTGCCCACTGTCACCACCGACGGTTCTTGCGTCAAATTCATTTTGCGCGACACAATTGTCTGCAATCCCATCACGATTTGCGCGCCGACCACAATCGGATCCACGCCCGACCACGGCTGCGCGCCGTGGGTTTGATTGCCGCGCACAAAAATACGGAATTGATCTGCGCTTGCCATCAGCGGGCCCGAGCGATAGCCGACCGTATTAGTGTGCATTTTTGACGTGATGTGCAGGCCAAAAATCGCATCGACATGCGGTCCTTCCATGCAGCCTTCTTTAATCATCAACTCCGCGCCGCCTTCTTCGCCCATCGGCGGTAATTCTTCGGCGGGCTGAAAAATAAATTTTACAGTGCCTTGTAAATCAGCGCGCACCGCCGCTAGAATTTCAGCCGCGCCCATCAACATTGATACATGGGTATCGTGGCCGCACGCATGCATCGCGCCGCATTCCACCCCGTTCCAGGTGGTGCGGGCCATGCTTTTAAAAGGCACATCGGTTTGCTCGGTCACGGGCAGAGCGTCCATGTCGGCGCGCAGCGCAATACATTTGCCGGGGAGGCCGCCTTTGAGAATACCGATCACGCCGGTGTGCGCCACCTGCTCGTGCACCTCATCGAACCCGAGTTTGCGCAAATGGGCGGCGACAATTTTGGCGGTGCGAAATTCGCGATTCCCCAGTTCGGGGTTGGCGTGCAAGTCGCGCCGCCATGAAATGACACGCGCCTCAAGCTCATCGGCGTGCTTGCCGATAGCGGCGTCGAGCGGGAAAGTCTGGTCGCGAGCGTTCATGGCTTAAATCTCCAAGGGGATACGAAATATTACATGAGCCTTGATGCGGGCTGACGCCGTTGTTTTGCCCGCGCCTATAATTGTTGCAGAATTGACACAAGTGCGACCTGCCTCAATCAACGTTGAACGTAACATTCAGGCCGAACTACGCTCTCGTGCCAACCAAAAAACCCATCTCAAGGAGTGCACATGCAGCACTTGAAGCCGAAACAAGCATTTGATTTTCTAGCCAATGACCCATCCGCGGTGTTTGTCGATTGCCGCAGCGAAATGGAGTTTTTATTTGTCGGGCATCCCATTGGCGCGATGATGATCCCGTGGAACGACGGGCCCGACTGGGACGTCAACCCGCACTTCGTATCGCAAGTCAAAAAGGCGGTCGGACATTCCAGCGCGCGTCCGGTCATCATTATTTGCCGTTCTGGCAACCGCAGCGTGGACGCGGGTCAGGCGCTTGAAGCGGTAGGTTTTAGCAGCGTGTTTAATGTCCTTGACGGATTCGAAGGCGACCTCGATGCCAGCCATCGGCGCGGCAAACTCGGCGGCTGGCGCATGGAAGGTTTGCCGTGGGAGCAGGTTTAGTAATGAGTAAACCCTAGTAGGGGCAGGTGTCTTGTAGCAAAAGTGGTCTGAAAAAGCTTTGGATATTAGGGTTTTAAAATTGGCTACGAGCAGAGATTTGCTTTAACCGTTGAAAGCGGCAGGTGTCGCTAGTTCGTTATTTCGAGCAGGATGAAGGATAGGGCAGTACGCTCACGAAAATTCGCGTGAGGCAACTAAAAGCACGTTCTCCAAAATTGGCAGTCTAGTCATCACTCCATTTTTGCTTTGCTACTTCGCTTACTGCTTAGACGGAGCAAGTGTTTGCTGCAAACGATACTTGAAACATCTATTTTTGCGAAGGTATGTTACGGGTTCGAGCAATCGGTAAGGACGTCGCAAAAGAATCGTGAGTTCTATCTGCTGGTTACTGCAGGCCAGTGTTTTTAAACTTAATCGGCTTCACG
>JAYVYF010000148.1:0-3742 GCA_043784585.1 Burkholderiales bacterium | reverse complement strand
GCGCCAATGAAGTAAAAAAATTGGTTGGATCGCGGCATAAGCTGGATGCAGCAATTGGTGTCTTGACTACTATTCCGCTGCGCGACACTTTAAGATGGATGTATGAGGCACCGTAACGTAACGTTTTTAGCGGCTAATGTTGTGCCGTAATTTTTTTAATTTTGCAGCAAAAAACTTTCTGACAAACTATGGCGAATTTGGTACTTCCAACATCAACCCTGCAGCTTGTGCCAAGCCTAAGTGTTTTTTTTACGTTAGGCGAAGTGCTACAAGGCGACGATCGTCAATTTGTGGGCAACGCTTATTGGGCAATGCTTGGACGCGCTGTAGATGACACCGGGCTCAATATTTATACCGCGATGTTGGCCGAGGGGAAATCGCGGGTAGAAGTGCTGATGGAGCTGCGTAGCTCCGCAGAAGCCAACGCGTACGGCGCAGGCATGGATGGGCTTGATGGCGCGAAGACCTTGGTGGAATTAATGTCACATCAGGATCATGCATTCGCGAGTTGCGCCTACCAAACCCTACTTTTAAGGCCCATTGATAGTGGGGCGCTGGTGAGGTGTGTTGTGGAACTAAGCCATGGCGTAGATCGGCTGCAGATATTGAACGAAATATTTAGTTCAGACGAGTTCAAGTCGAGAAATGCCATCGCGATTGAAATTGAACGAGTTGCTGTTGTTGGTGAGCCTGCCGCCGCCATAGCCAGTCAAGATGGCGTTACGAGCACGGGCGATGAGGACGACCGCATGCTGGGGTTGCCGGTTTCTAAAGACGAACTTCTCGCGCGTGGCAACCGCAATTTTATTCGCGGTCTTTATAAAATATTGTTGGCGCGCGACGCAGATGCGGAGGGGCTTGAAAATTATCTGATCCGCCTTAGGTCCGACCTCACAAGGCGAGAGCTTATAAATGGCATTAGCCATTCTCCGGAGCGCGAGGCGCGTCGATCAATGCTTCGCCAGATTGAATCGGCGATTAACGATGTTGCATTGCAAAAGCGCCCCTTGCGGGGCATCGGTGCGAAGATGCGTCGTCAGGCGTTGGAACAATCGATCGCCATACAAAAATTTCACATAATGGAAAGCCAGCTTATTGCGATGAGCCGTAGCCAGAAGGCGCAGCTGGCTAGAGTTGAAAGCCTGCTGGGTAGGCAGGTCGAAATTTCTTTTGCCAGTCAGATGAAGAAGGCACCTGTGCTAAAGCTCAATCAGCTGTCGCCGCTTGCGCAGGATATTTATTTTCAGCTAAAAAACGGTTTGGATAAATGTAAAGAGCGAGGCGCGTAATGCGAATCGTGATCGACCTGCAAAGCTGCCAATCAGGTAGCAAACGCGGTGGCATCGGGCGCTACTCGATGGAGCTTGCGAAGGCAATGGCACGTGAGCCGCGCGGGCATGAATTGTGGTTGGTGCTCAGTGCACTTATGCCCGAGAGTGTTGCAGAGGTTAGAATCGCTTTTGATGGCCTCATCCCTAAAGATAAAATCCAAGTTTTTGATCTCCCGCACCATGTCGATATGCGGGCATCGCCGCCAGCGAGGGTGCGTGCGGCAGAAATTATTCGCGAGGAGTTTTTGCGGTCGCTAAAGCCGGATTTTGTACATATCTCCAGCTTATTCGAGGGCTTTGATGAGGATGTGGTTACGTCAGTAGACCAACATTTTGCAGGTCATAAAACAGCAGTCACCGTCTACGACTTAATCCCATTGGTGCACGGCGCGCTCTATTTTGCCGATGGCAAACGGCGCGATTTTTATGAGCGCAAAATTCAAAACATAAAAAATGCAGGTTTGATGCTAGCCATTTCTGAATTTTCGCGCCGGGAGGCAATTGATCTTCTGGATATGGACCCTGGCAGCGTGGTTAATATTTCGTCTGCTGTAGACCCGCGTTTTATGCCAACCCCTTCAGATCCAGGGAAAGTGGCGCGAGTGTTGAGCCGTTACGGGATTCGTCGACAGTTTTTGATGTACACAGCCCGGTTTGACCTACTAAAAAATCAGACAAATTTAATTGCTGCATTTGCGCGATTACCTCGCAAGTTGCGCAAAGATTATCAACTCGTTATTGTCGGCAAGGGGTCTGAAGAGACGCTAAATAAACTGAACCAACTTGCGGAAAAATCTGGTCTCGAAGCCGGTGAAGTTGTGTTCCCCGGGCACGTGGTGGATATTGATTTGGTGGCGCTTTATAACCTTTGCTACCTGTTCGTATTGCCTTCTCTGGCTGAGGGTTTTGGCCTGCCTGCATTAGAGGCGATGTCCTGCGGTACTGCCACCATTGGTTCAAATTTAACCAGTGTGCCTGAAGTAATTGGCTGGTCTGAGGCGCTGTTTGATCCCACCAGCCCTGAGCTAATGGCCAAGAAAATCCATCAGGCACTGACTGAGCCCGGTTTCTTGCAAGCGCTTCGCGATCATGGCCTGAGCCAAGCAAAAAAGTTTTCGTGGAAGCGGACTGCCGAAAGTGCGTTCGATGCTTTCGAGTCGCAGTATGCGCAGCCTAAGGCGATCATGGATAGTGGCGGCCCAGACAAAGTTAAAGAGTTGGCGCGCTCGCCAGCAAGATTGATTAACGCAGCCGATCTTGTTGGCGATGTAGTGAATAAGCTTATACACGCAGATGATGCGTCATCGCTGAGCAATCAGGAGCTAATGCAAATCGCAACCGCAGTTGCGGCGAATACAATCAAGCTTGAACGCCTTTTTAGTACGGCTGGCTTTCATGACCGCAATTAGAAATACGCCCGAAAGTCTCCAAATAGCGTCATGGAGATTCGTGTGAGCGCCATATTCATATCCATAAAAAATTGGGTCTTACAGGTCTGCGGTGGTTTGAAAGAACGTAAAGTCGCGAACCTCTGATGCGAATTGTGATTGATCTGCAGAGCTGCCAGTCAGGCAGCAAACGTGGCGGTATCGGGCGCTACTCGATGGAACTCGCCAAGGCAATGGCCCGCGAGCCGCGCACGCACGAAGTATGGTTGGCGTTAAACGCGCTTATACCTGACGCAATTGCTGAGATTAGAGGCGCTTTTGACGGGCTTATCCCGAATGAGCGGATTCAAGTTTTTAGTCTTCCGTCGCATCTTCACATTCGGACAGCAGAGCCCGCGCGGGTGCGTGCGGCAGAGATTATTCGTGAAGATTTTTTGCAGTGTCTGCAGCCAGATTTTGTTCACATCATGAGCATGTTCGAAGGTTTTGATGAGGACGTGGTCACCTCCGTTGGGCAATATTTTCCTGGCAGTAAAACGTCGGTGACGCTACATGATTTAATACCGCTCGTGCAAAGTGCACGCTATTTGCCCGATGGCAAAAGCCATGATTACTACGAGCGCAAAATCCGGAATATCAAAAACGCGCAATTGTTATTGGCCAATTCAGAATTTTCACGTCAAGAAGGAATTGATCTCCTGGATTTTCTTCCTGGCAGGGTGATAAACGTTTCAGCTGCGGCAGATGAGCGCTTTAGGCATAGTGTTCTTGAACCACAAAGAGCGGCGCGTTTATTAGCCCGATATGGCATTCAAAGAAAGTTTCTGATGTATACCGCCAGCTTTGATTATCGAAAAAATCAGGCGAATTTAATTTCCGCGTTTGCACTATTGCCTTTCGAGTTGCGCAAGGATTATCAGCTAGTCCTGATGGGCGGTGGCGCAGAGGACGCGTTACGTAAACTTCGAGAATTGGTTAAAAAATTGGGGTTACATGAAGGCGAAGTAATATTTCCTGGTCATG
>JAYVYF010000147.1:0-3982 GCA_043784585.1 Burkholderiales bacterium | reverse complement strand
CCTTACATGTGGGAAGACCTGCGCAAATCAGGTGCGCAGCTTGAAGCGAAAATTGAGGAAGAGCCGAATATCTTCTATCAAATCCTGATCTCCTCATTCCCGGTGCTGCTGCTGATTGGTGTTTGGATTTACTTCATGCGTCAGATGCAGGGTGGCGGCAAGGGTGGTGCGTTCTCATTCGGTAAAAGCCGTGCCAAGATGTTGGACGAAAGTACCAATCCTATTACCTTTGCCGATGTGGCGGGTTGCGACGAGGCCAAAGAAGAAGTTTCTGAATTGGTCGATTTCCTACGCGACCCTTCAAAATTTCAAAAGCTTGGTGGACGTATCCCGCGTGGCGTGTTGATGGTGGGCTCGCCCGGAACCGGTAAAACATTGTTGGCGCGGGCTATTGCGGGTGAAGCTAAAGTCCCGTTTTTCTCGATCTCGGGCTCCGATTTCGTCGAAATGTTTGTCGGCGTGGGTGCCGCACGCGTGCGCGACATGTTTGAGCAGGCAAAGAAAAATTCGCCCTGCATTATCTTTATTGACGAGATTGATGCAGTCGGTCGCCAGCGCGGTGCAGGCGTGGGCGGAGGTAATGATGAGCGTGAACAAACCTTGAACCAATTACTGGTCGAAATGGACGGCTTTGAAGTCACGGCGGGCGTCATTGTGATTGCCGCAACCAACCGTCCAGATGTGCTTGATCCGGCACTATTGCGCCCGGGTCGTTTTGACCGCCAAGTGACGGTGCCGTTACCGGACGTACGCGGTCGCGAACAGATCTTGCTGGTACACATGCGCAAAGTGCCGATCGCGCCTGACGTTAACGCCGCCGTAATTGCGCGTGGTTGCCCGGGTTTCTCTGGTGCTGATCTGGCCAATTTGGTCAATGAAGCCGCATTGTTCGCAGCGCGCGCCAGCAAGAGGCTGGTGGATCATGACGATTTTGAGCGTGCCAAAGATAAAATCATGATGGGCGCAGAGCGCCGTTCGATGGTGATGGACGCGGAAGAGCGCAAGAATACGGCCTATCACGAATCCGGCCATGCGATTCTGGGTTATCTCATGCCCAAGAGCGACCCGGTACACAAAGTCACCATCATCCCACGGGGCCGCGCACTGGGCGTCACGATTCAGTTACCCGAGCAGGATCGTTATGCGTACGACCGCGTTTATTTGATGTCCCGTATTGCGGTGCTGTTTGGTGGCCGGATTGCAGAAGAAGTGTTCATGAATCAAATGACCACTGGCGCCTCGAATGACTTTGAGCGTGCGACGCAAATTGCCCGCGACATGGTCACCCGCTACGGCATGTCTGATGCACTGGGTACTATGGTCTATGCCGAGAACGAAGGCGAAGTGTTTTTGGGTCGTTCAGTTACGCGTCAAACCAATGTATCCGAAGAAACGATGCGTAAAGTAGACGCCGAAATTCGCCGCATTATCGACGAGCAGTATGCTTTGGCGCGGAAAACAATTGAAGAGAATCGCGACAAGATCGAAGCCATGACGGCAGCGCTGCTAGAGTTTGAAACCATCGATGCCGATCAAATTAAAGACATCATGGAAGGCCGTCCTGCGCGCCCACCCAAGCCATCCAGCATGCCGTTCAAGCCGAAGTCAGATGGTGACGGCGGTAACGCAACCGCAACTGCGCCCGCGAGCAAGCCAGACGTAAAGCCGGAAGCCACGACTCAGCCAGTAGAGGGCACTCAGTAAATCCAGAGTAAATTCAGTAGATGAATATATCGGCATAAAGCACACGGGCGACTTAGAGTCGCCCGTTTTGCTTAGGAGCGTATTTTTACTTTGATCATGGCTCGTGCCGCTGATCTTTTGGTGCTGTCAGCTTTACAAGATCGCCGAGCGCCGAGGTCGCCAGATGGCCGAGGATATCGGGCCAGAACAAACAGTTTTAAAAAGGTATCCAAAAAAGTGAAGCTTGTGTGCGGAAATTATTTGCTTGATCTGGGTGAGACTGTGGTCATGGGGATTGTTAATGCCACGCCCGATTCATTCTCGGATGGTGGTAAATTTTTGCTGCGCGACCACGCAGTCGCGCGCGCGCGACAAATGGTCGAGGAGGGGGCTGCCATCATTGATATTGGGGGCGAATCGACGCGGCCAGGCGCGACAGCGGCAACGCTGGAACAGGAGTTGGACAGAGTGCTGCCAGTTCTCGAAATTTTGGCGAGCGAAGGCGTGTTGGTGTCGGTGGATACGCAAAAGACCGAGGTCATGCAACAGGCGATCAAGCTGGGTGCTGCCATGATAAATGATGTCAATGCGCTGCAAGCCATTGGCGCGATGCCAATTTGTGCGGCATCAAACGTGGCGGTATGCCTAATGCACAAAAAGGGAATGCCAGCGACCATGCAACATGCTCCCCACTACGAAAGCGTGGTTGCGGAGGTGCGCGAGTTTTTAATCTCGCGTGCACGCGCCTGTGAGATTGAGGGAATTGCGCGTGAGCGAATTGTGATCGATCCCGGCTTTGGCTTTGGTAAAACAGGCGAACATAATTTCAGTCTGCTTCGCGATTTGCGCGAGTTTGTGGCGTCGGGCTTGCCGGTGCTGGCCGGGTTTTCACGAAAATCCTCGCTCGGGCTGATTACGGGACGTGCCGTGGAGGATCGCCTCGCAGCCAGCCTCGCAACGGCACTAATCGCGGCTCAAAACGGTGCAAAAATTCTTCGGGTTCATGATGTAAAAGAGACAGTGGATGTTTTGAAAGTATGGCGTGCCGTGAGCGCCGGCGTTATGCCGATCTAATCTGTTGCAACGTCAGGCTTGTTTTGATCGGTGACATTTACATATTTTTTAGCGGAAATGAATAGCGCACGCTAAAATAGTTGTATGCATCAAAATTGATTTTAATCAAGCCTGACCTGCATGCAAATTATATTGCCAAGCCACACCACCACTTTGAAAACGGGAGCACCCCATGGAACCAGATAAAGCCATTAACCCATATCAATCGCCGAGCGCCGAGGTGATCAGTGCATCTTCGGATACTGATATTGATTTTATTGACGGCGGCCAAACGGTGCCGATGAGTAATGGCCTGAGCTGGATTGGAACGGGCTGGAGTATTTTTACGCAGGCACCGATTGCATGGATTGTTTGCACGATAATTATTTTCGTGATTAGCGTCGTACTTGGATTTATTCCGATCATCGGTCAGCTTATTTCCAACGTTCTTTTCGTGGTGTTTGCTGGCGGTCTCATGCTCGGCTGCCAGCAGCAGCATACCGGTAGACCATTTGAAATTGGCGATTTGTTCTCGGGTTTTAAAGAAAAAGCTGGGCCACTCATGATCGTTGGCTTGTTGTTTATCGCCTCGTCGATTTTGCTGCTCATCATAGCGGGCATTTTATTTGCGATTTTCGTCGGCTCCACCGGTCTGTTCGGCGCAATGATGAGCGGTAACCAAGAAGCCTTGACGGGCTTGTTTGCGGGCTCAATTATGATGGTGCTGTTTATCGGGCTGGTGATGTTGGCGCTGACCGTGCCCATTGCGATGGCGCTCTGGTTTGCGCCCGTGTTGGTCGCGTTACAAAACATTACGCCAATGGCCGCGCTGCGCATGAGCTTCTTTGCCAGTTTGAAAAACACACTACCTTTCCTCGTCTACGGCATCATATTTTTTGTAATTTTCATCGTTGCCGTTCTGCCGTTTGGATTGGGCCTGTTAGTGGCAATTCCGCTGGTGTATACGTCTACCTACGCCGCCTATCGCGATATTTTCCTGGCGGAATAACGACTTAAACAAGCCCAGGTTCGACAGTTTCCAGAACAACCGATAGACAGCGCCAAGATTGACTAATCACGTTTTAAGATCATTGCCCCTGCTCGACACCTTGCGCACCGTGCCCACCCCCGAGGGCATTGAGCTTTCGCTTAAGGTGGCGGGGCCGATGCCGCGTGCTCGCGCGTGGTTTTTTGATTTGTTGATACGAATGGCAATTTTGCTGGCGCTGGGTCTGGTACTGGGCAC
>JAYVYF010000146.1:0-7513 GCA_043784585.1 Burkholderiales bacterium | reverse complement strand
CCCGACTGTGACGCCGAGCGTCTCAATCGTCGTCTCCTTCCACATCTTTGTCGTCGAAAATGCCCTTCTTGGCTAACTCGATTCGTTCCTTCAGCTCGGCCACTTTGCGAGCCTTGTAAAGCACTTCTTCTTCCTCGACAAGACCTTGACGCCAAAGGTTGAACAGCGAGTCGTCCATCAGGATCATGCCGAATTTTCGGCCGGTTTGAATAGATGAGTCGATTCGATAGGTCTTGTTTTCACGAATCAGGTTGGAGATGGCCGGCGTGATAACAAGCATTTCGTAAGCCGCAACCAGTCCCTTGGGCTTTCTGGGCAACAAAGACTGCGCGAGAATGCCGATAATCGCGACCGAAAGCTGGGTACGAATTTGGTCCTGTTGCTCTTTGGGGAATACGTCAATAATTCGGTTGACGGTTCCTTCCTTCCGCCGAGTTGGTGTGCAAGGTGCCGAAAACAATGTGACCCGTCTCGGCCGCGGTGATGGCGGCGGAAATGGTCGCAAGGTCTCGCATTTCGCCGACCAGAATAATGTCCGGATCCTCACGCAATGCCGAGCGCAGCGCGTTCGAAAATGACAGTGTATGCGGGCCGACTTCACGCTGGTTAATCAAACATTTTTTGGATTCGTGGACGAATTCAATTGGGTCTTCTACCGTTAGAATATGACCGTATTCATTGTTGTTGATGTAGTCGACCATCGCCGCCAGCGTGGTCGATTTGCCTGAGCCGGTCGGGCCGGTAACTAACACCAGGCCACGCGGCTGGTTCGAGATTTCCTGAAAACTTTTTGGCGCGTTCAATTCTTCTAGCGACAGCACTTTGGATGGGATCGTTCGCATTACGGCGCCTGCGCCGCGCTGTTGCACAAACGCGTTGACGCGGAAGCGCGCTAGGTTCGGGATCTCGAATGAAAAATCACATTCCAGATTTTCTTCGTACTGCTTGCGTTGCCCGTCATTCATGATGTCATACACCATGCCATGCACATCGTCGTGCGTGAGCGAGGGGACATTGATCCGGCGCACGTCGCCATGCACACGAATCATGGGCGGCAGTCCGGCGGAGAGGTGCAAATCCGACGCCTTGTTTTTGACCCCAAAGGCCAGAAGTTCTGCGATTTCCATTTATACTTTCTCTAGAGTTTTAACGTGTACTTTGGCGTGCATGCAAGCTCGACAGCGTCAGTTTTCTACACTACCCCGCCCGGAGTTACCGAAGCCCACCATGCAGTCCATAAAAATGTATCAAGCAAAACTCCTATTTTACGGCATCTTTACCAGCTGATTATGTCCCCAATCAAAGCGAACTTGCAACACATTCAGCACGAGATCAGGCGGGCAGCCGAGCGTACGTCGGGCGATAAAACGACTATCCTGAACGCTTCCAACCCGCCGATATCGCTGATTGCTGTTTCCAAAACGAAGCCTGCAGCGATGCTGCGCGATGCATTTGCGGCGGGACAGCGGTTATTTGGTGAAAACTATGTACAAGAAGGCATTGCCAAAATCGCCGAACTCGCCGATCTGCGCGCACAGGGCATCGAGTGGCATTTCATCGGTCCGCTGCAAAGCAACAAGGCAAAACTGGTGGCGCAGCATTTTGATTGGGCGCATGGCGTTGACCGATTGAAAATCGCTGAAGCGCTCGCCAGAAACCGCAGGGAGTTGGACGGTTCTGACTGCGGGCCACTCAACATCTGTATCCAGGTCAACGTCAGCGGCGAAGCCAGCAAAGGTGGCGTCGCGCCAGATCAAACCTTGGCCCTTGCAAAACAAATTGTTGCGTTGACCGGAATCAAGCTGCGCGGCCTGATGACGATTATCGAAAATACGCCCGACGAAGCTACCCAGCGCGCGCAATTTTTGCTGCTGCGAACGCTGCAGGAACAGCTCCTTGCCAATGGCATTGCGCTAGACACGCTATCAATGGGCATGTCGCAAGATTTTCGTGCGGCGATTGCTGAGGGTGCAACCATGGTCAGAATCGGTTCAGCGATTTTCGGTGCCCGCGACAGCGCGGTTAGTGGTGAGCCTAGTAGCGCGGTTGTTGGGGAAACAAGATGAGACCAGAACAATGAAAATCAGCTTTATCGGTGGTGGCAATATGACCCAGGCCATTTTGGGCGGGCTCATTGCCAGCGGCTATGCGGCCCACGATTGCTTCGTGGTCGAGCCAATGGAAGCAGCACGTGCGAAACTGGCAGCCCATGACGTTGCGTCAAGCGAAGTGTGGGATCGCCGCGCGCTGGAAGCGGATGTGATCCTGCTGGCGGTCAAGCCGCAAATGATGCGGATCGCCGTCGCGCCAATGGCGGGTGCGCTGGGCACTCAGCTGGTCATTAGTATTGCGGCCGGGATTCGCACCATGGATTTGTCGCAATGGTTGGGCGACATGAAAAGCGGCTACGAGCGCATCGTGCGCGCCATGCCCAACACTCCCGCGCTGGTACACGCGGGCATTACCGGTCTGTACGCGATGCCGTTGGTGGCCGCTAGCCAGAAAACATCGGCTGAAACATTATTGGCTTCGGTTGGTAAAACGGTCTGGTGTGATGACGAAAAAATGCTGGATGCGGTCACCGCGGTTTCCGGCAGCGGCCCAGCGTACGTTTTTTACTTTATCGAAGCGCTCGAAGCCGCCGCCCTTGAGCTTGGCTTCGATGCCGATACCGCGCGCTTATTCGCGCTGGAAACATTTTCCGGCAGCAGCAAACTGGCGCTGATGAGTGCCGATTCGCCCGCAACGTTACGCGCTAACGTGACCTCAAAGCGCGGCACCACCGAGCGCGCCATTGAGGCCTTCGACCATGCCCGATTAAAGTCAAAATTTATTGATGGGGTCAAGGCGGCTGCGCAGCGTAGCGCGGAGTTGGGCAGGGAACTTGGCAGCGCAGCGTTGGACATTTAGCCAGCCGGCGTTGAGGATAGTGCTGAGGATAGTACTAAGGCTCGTCAGGGTGCTGGCGACAAATTAGTTGTAAACAAAATGGAATCAAAATAATGTTGCGAGAAACACTGGTTTACGTGTTGGAAACGGTCGTCAATTTATTTGCGCTGGCCGCGCTGATGCGTTTTTATGCGCAGGCGTTTCGCGCTTCGTTTCGCAATCCGATTGCGCAATTTATTGTCGCGCTGACTGATTGGGTGGTCAAGCCTTTGCGGCGCGTGTTGCCGAGCATGATGGGTCTCGATACCGCATCGTTTGTGGTGGCGTGGCTCACGTTAATTTTGCTGTGGTGGGCGATCTTGATGATTCTGCAATTAGCGGAAATGACGAATCCGCTTTTCTGGCCAGGCTTGGCGGCGTTATCGATTGTCAAGTTGCTGAAGCTTTCGATCTATCTGTTAATAGGCGTGATTATTGTGCAGGCGGTACTGTCATGGGTGAGCCCATATCACCCAATGCAGCCATTTTTCGATGCGCTATCGCGGCCATTTTTGCGACCCCTGCGGCGTATTATTCCGCTGATTGGTGGGGTGGATTTATCGTCACTGGTGCTGCTGATATTCCTGCAAATCCTGCTGATGTTGCCGATTGTGTTTTTAGAAGCTGAGAGCTTCCGTATGATGCAAGGGCTAGCATTGGTATAAATTTCAAAGTAAGCTTGTGGGCAGGGTTGCGTGACTGGTTGCATAGGTGCTCGGCGCTTTTGCGATAGTCCACGCAGCTACCGTGCTTTCGTGACTACTGCGCCCGATCGCCTTATTGTGAATAAACGTGGATAGACGTGGACAACAACGCCCAAGCCGTTAATCGTTTTGAATCTGAAATCGTCCGCTACAACCGCTGGCGCGAGGATCTGTCGGGCGCGGTACATGAATATCACGACTGGCTTGAACGCACCAACCAGATTGATATCGGTCAATCTGTACGGTTCTATGATTTGCTCGAGACCCTGCGCCGGGGCCGACTCTTGATCGCGTTTCTGGCGGAATTTTCGCGTGGAAAATCGGAGTTGATCAATGCGCTGTTTTTTTCAAGCTTCAAGGAGCGCCTGCTGCCATCTGACGTGGGCCGCACCACCATGTGCCCGACCGAAATTTTTCACGATCCTACCGAAGAGCCTTATCTAAAGCTGTTGTCGGTTGAAACGCGCTATCGCGATGAATCCATTTCCCAATTAAAAGGCATGCCGGTCGAGTGGTCAAAAATTCGACTAAATGTGAACGACATGGCCTCGATGCGTCAGGCGATGACCTCGCTTTCCGACACTAAACGCGTTTATGCGCTGGATGCCCGGATGATGGGGCTGATCCCCATGTTCGATGATTCCGGGCTGGGCCCAACCGAAGAAGATATTGTGGAAGTGCCCGCGTGGCGCTACGCAATCCTGAATTATCCCCACCCCTTGTTAACCAACGGTTTGTCGGTGCTGGATACGCCGGGATTGAATGCGCTCGGGCTGGAGCCCGAGCTCACGCTGTCAACCCTGCCTAGCGCGCAGGCGGTAATATTTTTGCTGGGCATTGATACCGGCGTGACCAAAAGTGATTTGGAAATTTGGGAGCGCTACGTCAAGGTCGCACAGCCAGCCAAAATCGCCGTGCTTAATAAAATCGATCTGATGTGGGACGAGCTGAAGACCCTGCCGGAGATCAACTCGGGCATGGCGCGGATGGTCGATATCACCAGCCGGGCGCTTAATCTTGCGCCGGAGAAAATATTTACCGTGTCGGCGCAAAAGGCACTGGTTGGACGTATTAAAAACGACGTCGATATGATTTCACGTTCGGGCATTGAGCGGCTTGAACAGTTTCTGGCCAATGAAATCATTCCCGTCAAACGCCAGCTGCTGGCCAAATCCGTGAGCATGGAAATCGGTGCCATGATGAGTAACAGCTACCAAAGCTGCAGCCAAAAGCTGGCCGCAAACCTGAAGCAAGTCGAAGAGCTGAACGGGCTCGCCGGCAAGGGCCGACATTTGGTGAGCAAAATGTGGCAGCAGGTGTCGGCTGAAAAAGAAACTTATAACGCTGCACTGGCCGAATACAAAACCCAGCGTTCTGCCTTTAATGCAAAGCGCAACGCACTGATTGACGCGTTTAATCCGGCCAAACTGGATGTCGCCTGTGCGCGCGGTCTGGACGCCATCAATGGCTCGTGGACCACGCCGGGACTGACGCGCGGGATGCGCGAAATTATTCGTTCAATCAATGTCGAGTTCAAGGCCTGCTCGGAGGCGGGAGAAGATATTTTGCGGCTGATGGAAAACGTCTACAACACCTTTCACGAGCGCTTTAAATTTGAAAAAATGGAGATGCCCTCGCTTGATTTTGAAGCGTCGCGCATGAAGCTGAAATTGCTGGTGTACGAGACCGAGCAGTTCTGTAAAGATCCGGTCAATATCGTGATGACCGAAAAGCGTTATTTGGTGCGGCGGTTTTGGCGAATGCTGGTCGATCAAAGTCGCAATATATTTGGCGAGGCGCGCGTTGAAACAGAGCGCTGGCTGCAGATGGTGCCATTACCGCTGGAAACGCGGATCAAAGATCACAAAGCGCAGCTTGAGGCACGCTTGACCTCGTTAGGCTCGATCAATGACCGGGGCGGCGCCCTGCAGGCTGAATTGCACAAGCTTCAGGGACAGCGACGTACCTTGGAAGATGAGCTGCAACTCATTAGCCGGCTGGTCACGAAAATGCGCGATATTGGCTCAGTGCCGAAAAGTCAACCCACGGCTTGATTCTGGTTCAAGTTTGTGCAGTTGACGGCGTGTTGGATTAACCCTATGTCGAGTCAAACCTAAACCAGAATCACATCAAATTGTTCCTGCGTGTATGAGGTCTCAACGGATAGTGAAATCGGCTTTTTGATAAAGTCTTCCAGCATCATCATGCTTTGCGATTCTTCATCGAGGAAACGGTCAATCACGGTTTGTGAGCCCAAAATGCGGAATTCCTTGGCATCAAACTGCCGGGCCGAGCGGGTGATTTCACGCAGTACTTCATAACATACCGTTTGCGCTGTTTTAATCTCGCCACGTCCCTTGCAGGTGGGGCATGCCTCACAGAGAATATGCGCCAGACTTTCGCGGGTGCGCTTGCGCGTCATCTCGACTAGGCCCAGATGCGAAAATCCGTTGACGGTTACGCGGGTTCGGTCGCGTGCCAGCGATTTCTTGAATTCAGTGAGTACCGCATTCTTGTGCTCATCATTGTCCATGTCGATAAAATCAATAATGACGATCCCGCCCAGATTGCGCAGACGCAGTTGTCGTGCAATCGCCTGAGTCGCCTCCAGATTGGTTTTGAAAATCGTGTCATCAAGGCTGCGGCCCGACACAAACGCGCCCGTGTTTACATCCACCGTGGTGAGCGCTTCAGTTTGGTCGACGATAACATAACCGCCGGATTTCAGATCGACCCGCCGTGACAGCGCCAGCTCAATTTCGTCCTCAATATCGAACAAATCGAATAACGGTCGTTCGCCGGTGTAATGCTCCAGAATGCTCAGCGATTTCCGTGAGTAATGCTCGGCAAATTCCTGAAGTCGCGCATGGGTCTCGCGCGAATCGACGATGATGCGCTCAGTGTCCGAAGTAACCAAATCCCGCAACGCGCGCATGGTCAGATCCAGATCCTGATACAACATAGATTGAGCCGCCGCCGTTTTGGATTTTTCCACAATACCGCGCCACAGCTTGATTAAATAAGCGATGTCGGCAGTGAGCTCTTCATCGCTGGCCGCCTCTGCCACGGTGCGAACGATAAATCCGCCGGCCTCGCCTTCGGGCATCAGTTCGAGCACCTTCGCGCGCAGATGCTCGCGCTCGGCCTCGTCCTCAATGCGTTGCGAAATACCGATGTGATGGTCGCCTGGCAAATAAACCAGTAGGCGGCCTGCAATCGAAACCTGTGTCGACAGCCGTGCGCCTTTGCTGCCAAGCGGATCCTTGATGACTTGAACCACCAGCGTCTGGCCTTCATGCAACAGCTTTTCGATCGGCTTTTGCTCGGCCACCTTATCAATATTTTTATCGCCGTTTTTATCGTTATGTTTATTGCCTGACCATAGATCCGCCACATGCAAAAATGCCGCGCGCGACAAACCAATATCGATAAAAGCCGATTGCATACCTGGCAATACGCGCCCGACGCGGCCCAGGTAAATATTGCCCACCAGCCCGCGATTTGAAACGCGCTCCATGTGCAGTTCCTGCACTGCGCCCTGTTCCATGATGGCGACGCGAGATTCCTGCGGCGTAACGTTGATTAGGATCTGTTCGTTCAAAAGGCACCCCTGCAAAATTATCAAACATGTTTCAGCGAGTGTACCGTACGAGCGGTGTCGCGCATGCACGCGCATTGCGACGCCGATAGCTGACAGTGACGGCGTGCGCAGTTGGCTTGTTATTGTGGTGGGAAAACACTAAGACTGGCGAGGGTGTCGGGGCATTTATGGTCGAAAATGCCCGCTAAATGGCAATCTATATAAATCAGTGGTTTCCAAATCAATCATGTTCGGTGTGCGCAACGCTTGCTTGACCTTGGTGTTTGAAGCTTGTCGTGGT
>JAYVYF010000145.1:0-5212 GCA_043784585.1 Burkholderiales bacterium | reverse complement strand
GGTGAAATGACGACCAGTGGTTACACCATTTTTGAAGCGCCCGTTCCGAAACAGAAATTGATTCACGTACACGCGGGCGCGGACGAATTGGGCCGCGTTTATCAGGCCGAGGTGATGATTAACTCGACGGTATCGGCGTTTGCGAAAGCGCTCGCGGGTATGCCGCGTGTTACAAATTCAGGGGTGAATGCAGATGCGGCGAATTTTGATTATCAGCATTGGCAGGCGCGCAAAGAAATCCCCGGCGCAGTGCAAATGTGGGATGTCATGCAAACGCTCAAAGCCGCGCTGTCGCCGGACGCTATTCTCACTAATGGCGCGGGTAACTATGCGACATGGCTGCATCGCTTTCACCGCTATGGCGGGGCTGGAAAATTTCGCACGCAGTTGGCGCCAACCTCAGGCGCGATGGGCTATGGAGTGCCTGCGGCGATTGCAGCCAAAGCCGTCGACTCGGCGAGAACCGTGGTTTGTTTTGCAGGCGATGGCTGTTTTCTAATGACCGGTCAAGAGCTGGCAACGGCAGTGCAATACCAGCTTAACGTGATCTTTATCGTCGTCAACAACGGCATGTACGGCACGATTCGTATGCATCAGGAGCGCGAATTCCCGGGCAACGATTACGCTACTGCGCTGGTCAATCCTGATTTTGCCGCCTACGCCAAGTCATTCGGTGCGCATGGTGAAATCGTAGAACGCACAGATCAATTCGCCGCTGCTTTCGAGCGTGCGAGTCACGCTGGAAAACCTGCGCTGATTGAAATCAGAATTGATGCGGAAGCAATCTCGCCCAACACAACGCTCAGCGCGATTCGTGCAGCGGCGAGGCTGGCGCGGCATAAATCTTAAGTTGTCGTCACCACCACGCACTTTCATTCAGAACCCGACTTTTTGGGTGAGGAATCGGTTTTTACGTGCGACCAATAAAAAGCAGATCGGTCACGGGAGCGTCTTGCGATGAAAGATTTGTAAGTCACCCAGCTAAAGCGCGTGATCTGTCTTATAAACCCCAGCACTGGCGGGCATCCTTGGGCATTTATGATCTACGACGCTCGTTAATATTAGGGGTTGGATTTTTTTGCCTATACAACTTGAAAAATCAAATTGCCGTCCCCAATTGGTCGCGTACAAGACAACTTTCGTAACTTTCCGTATTTTTGTATCAGAGAGGACGCTATCACCATGAACGCCGCCGCTGAAATTTCCCCCAAAGAAACGCTGAATTTTCAAACCGAAGTAAAGCAGCTGCTCAAGCTGATGATCCATTCTTTATATTCCAACAAAGAAATTTTCCTGCGAGAGCTGATTTCGAATGCATCGGACGCCTGCGATAAATTGCGCTTTGAAGCGGTCACAGATGCGAGCTTGTACGGAGACGATTCGGATCTGAAAATTCGTATCAGCGCCGATGCGGCAGCGGGCACCATCACGATCTCGGACAACGGTGTCGGCATGTCGCGCGACGAAGTGATTGCCAATATCGGCACGATTGCGAAATCGGGCACCAAGGAATTTTTCTCGAAACTGACGGGCGATCAAAAAACGGATTCGCATCTGATTGGTCAGTTCGGCGTTGGTTTTTACTCGGCCTTTATTGTGGCTGACAAGGTTGCATTAACCACGCGTCGCGCGGGTTCAACAGAGGCGGTGCGTTGGGAATCGGCGGGCGATGGCGAATTTACTCTTGAAGCCGTTGACAAAAACACGCGCGGCACCGATGTGGTTTTGCATCTGAAAGAAGATGCAAAAGAATTCCTAGAAGACTGGCAATTAAAATCGATCATCCGCAAATATTCCGATCACATTCAGATGCCGATTGTGATGAAAAAGACGGAATGGAATCAGGAAAAAGCGGAAAACGTGATTACCGATGAGGATGAAACTGTCAATCGTGCGAGCGCATTGTGGACGCGGCCGAAGAGCGATGTGACCGACGAGCAATACGAAGAGTTTTACAAACATGTATCCCATGACTGGGAAAAGCCGCTGGGTTGGACGCATGCGCGCGTCGAAGGCAAGCAGGAATATACCGAGCTTTTGTATGTGCCTGGCAAGGCGCCGTTTGATTTGTGGGATCGCGAACGCAAGCATGGCGTAAAGCTGTACGTGCGTCGCGTTTTCATCATGGACGATGCCGAGCAATTGCTGCCACGCTATTTGCGTTTTGTAAAAGGTGTGGTGGATTCCAACGATCTGCCGTTGAACGTATCGCGAGAAATTTTGCAGCAATCGAAAGATGTGGACGCGATCAAAAATGGTTGTGCGAAAAAAGTGCTTGGGCTACTCGATGACCTCGCCGAAAACCACAAAGAAAAATACGCAACCTTCTGGAGCGCGTTCGGCCGCGTGTTCAAGGAAGGAATTGGCGAAGACCACTCTAACAAGGATCGCATCGCTTCCCTCTGCCGTTTTGCCTCGAGCCACGGCAGCGACGATACGCAAAACGTCTCGCTGACTGAATATGTGTCGCGCATGAAGCATGGTCAGGAGAAAATTTATTACGTCACCGGCGATAGTTTTGGTGCCGCAAAAAACAGTCCACATCTGGAAGTTTTCAAGAAAAAAGGCATCGAAGTTTTGCTGCTGACTGAGCCGGTAGATGAATGGTGGCTAGGCCAGTTTGAAGAATTTGAAGGCAAGAAATTGGTATCGGTGGCGAAGGGCGATTTAGATTTGGGGTTCTTGGCCGATGAAACAGAAAAAGCCGGGCAAGCGAAAATCGCCGAAGAATTAAAGCCGCTGGTGGAAAAAATCAAAGCTGCCCTCGGCGACAGGGTAAAAGAGGTGCGGGTAACCGATCGACTCACGGATTCGCCCGCATGTCTGGTGGTGGACGAGAACGCTGCATCTGGCAATCTTGAGCGCATGCTGCGCGCGGCTGGCCAAAACGTGAATGCCGCCAAACCGATTCTGGAAATCAATCCCACCCATCCACTGATCGAGAAACTGAAAGCGGGTGTCAGCGATGAAACCTTCGGTGATTGGAGTAATTTGCTGTTCGAACAATCGCTACTAGCTGAAGGTGGTCAGCTGGAAGACCCGGCGGGATTTGTGAAACGTCTGAATCATCTGATGTTGAAATAGCGTGCTGGTCAAACATCGGTGACAGATTCGTCACCGATGCGGAGGAGATGGCCCAAATCCTCGGCGTGACACTTGCCCAACCTGAGCGTTGGGTTTGCCGTTCATGAGATCAAGTCGGTTATTACCCGCGAAAAGGCTTTCACCGCCAACATCTAGCCAAACGGCTGCACGCCGATCCAGCGAATATGCAGGTAGAACGCAAACGCCGCCCACGCGCCGATACCCAGCACTATCGCCATCAAATCACGACCCACTCCAGCCCCCACATACACGGTGCCTAGCGCTCGATCACGACGACGCGCGGCGCGAAAACTGAGTGCCGCCCAAAGCAAAAACGCGCCAAACAAAATCACATCATGCAGCCGCCCGTTGGCCAGTAAATGCGCGAAGGCCCATAGTTTTACACCCAGCACCATCGGGTGTCTTAGTCTCGCTCTGATGTGTGTGCCAGGAATTTGCGAGGCAAACATCAAAACAAATGCGGGTAGCGTCAACAGTGCTGCGAGATGCCGTGTCCAGTGAGGCGATTCCCATAAAATCACCGGTGCCTGCCGCGCAATGCCAAAGCCGTAAATAATAAGTACGAAGCCCGCCAATGAAATAAGCGCGTACAGACCCTTCCAACCATTGGTTCCGAGCTTGGTCACGAGCCGGGTGCGGGTGCCGTCGGCAAAAATGCGCGCTGAATGCATGCCGAGAAATAAAATTAGGCCGATGACTAATACGAGTAGATTCATGAATGTTTTGATTGGGTAGATTGAAAAACGTTTTTGTCGAATGATGATCCAACACTCAGCGCCATGGATCAAGTGCCCTATGTCGGAGCCGGACATTATGTCGACGAATTGTAGCAAGCGCAGCTTCGACAAACGATGCGGCGGTGGGGTATCTTTCGCACATGGTTCAATATGGTGAGAGCCACGTTACGCTCGCGCATGCATCAAGCCTTCAATACGCGGCGCCACGCCAGAAGCCGCCCGCAACTATCCAGCAAAATTGACGTCATGCTCGTGTGTAAAATTTGTAATAGTAATACCGCATTCACTTTCGAAAGGCAGTTTTAATGGATCGTATCATCATCGTAGGCGGCAGCAGCGCAATAGGTCGTAGCATCGCGGAGCGCGCTGCCAGGCGTGGCGTGCAGCCATTTTTAATTGGGCGCGATGAAGCTAGATTAGCTGATGTAGCAACTGCTACGCAGGGGGAAATCTCAATTGCGGATGTCTTGGATGAGGCAGTACTTGCCTCAGCGGTTAAAAATGCCTGTGAAGGCGCGTCGATTGTGGGTTTGGCCTATTGCGTGGGCTCGATTGATTTGAAGCCATTGCGCAGTCTCACTGGCGATGCGATGGTCGCCGCATTTCGTCTTAACGCCGTCGCTCCGGCGATCGCGGTGCGTGAAGCGGCAGTGGCGCTAAAAGCCGCGCAAGGTTCCATCGTTTTATTTTCTACCATCGCCGTCGCACAGGGCTTTGTAAGCCATACCATCGTCTCTGCCGCCAAAGGTGCAGTAGAAGGCCTTACGCGAGCCTTGGCGGCTGATTTGGCACCCCAGGTGCGCGTGAATTGCATTGCGCCCAGCTTGACCGATACCCCGCTGGCAGCGAAATTAACCTCAAACGTCGCGATGGCTGATGCCATTGCCGCCATGCACGCCATCCCGCGCTTGGGCCAAGCCGCCGATCACGGCGCATTGGCCGATTTCTTGTTGTCGCCCGAAGCAAGCTGGATCACTGGCCAAGTAATTGCGGTGGATGGCGGGCGGTCGCGGGTGCGGACAAAGGGGTAGCAATATAGGTGGGCTGAAGCGGCATAAAACAATTAAACACCTTGTTACAACCCCCGTTCGGCGATTTTGCCAGTGTTTGCGTTACTCGACTGTGAAAAGCTCTCAATAAGCTTTTGACAATTGTGGCTACGCAGTGGAATCACCATGAAACTATGGTTTTCCTCAATTAATTCATGAACGAGACTCGGAGAATCAAATGAAAAATATTTTTTCTGCAACGCTTGCGATAGCGCTTGGCACTGCAATTTCTGCATCCGCAATGGCACAAACAAGTGCGACAGAAGTTGGGCGTAATGCTAATCAGCAACAACGTATTGAGCAAGGTCTGAAATCGGGTGA
>JAYVYF010000144.1:0-5238 GCA_043784585.1 Burkholderiales bacterium | reverse complement strand
ATGACTAAATTGACGGCCAAAGATCGCGCCCATCTTAGCGCTGAAGATTTTGCCTTCCCGACTAAGCGAAAAGAACCGCTCGAGAACGCAAGTCACGTTCGCAACGCCATCGCGCGCTTCAATCAAGTGACGGGTGTAAGCGACGCTGAGCGCGACGCGGCGTGGACACGCATCAAAATTGCGGCGAAAAAATATGGCGTTGAGCTTCACGAAGCCGACTGGCGAAAAATGAATAATGGATAGAGATATTCAGTCGGTTACGCGCTCGCCAATTCCTAGGGAAACGCCGTTTTATTCATCCGTTTTGACAACGCCGCAGTCAGCCTAGACGTTAATAGACCATTGCTATTATTTGGGCTGACTCATGCGCAAAACTGCCGTGGCGCTTCAACAAACCAGTTTCTCCCAAGGCGACTACAACGCCACGAAAAAGCTCACCCGGCGTGATGTCTTTCTCGCCAAGATGGAGCAAGTCGTGCCTTGGAGCCGACTCATTGCCGTCGTTGAGCCCCATTATCCGAAGAGCGGCAAACGTGGTCGCCCGCCCATCGGGGTCGAACGCATGCTGCGCATGTACTTTATTCAGCAGTGGTACGGGCTGGCTGATGTTGCCGTCGAAGATGCGATTTACGACAGCCAAGCGCTGCGTCATTTCTGCGGTATTGACCTTGCCGTGTCCAGCGCGCCGCACAGCACCACACTCATGGACTTCCGTCACCTGCTGGAAAAGATCGCGCTGCCGCAAGCCATGCTCACAGAAGTCAATGCGCTGCTCAAAGAGCGCGGCTTGCTCATGAGTCAAGGCACGCTTATCGACGCAACACTGATCGCTGCCCCCAGCTCAACGAAAAGCAAGTCGCACCAACGCGATCCGGAAATGCATCAAACCAAAAAGGGCAATAAGTGGCACTTCGGCATGAAGGCGCACATTGGTGCAGACGAGCAATCGGGTTTGGTACACACCTGTCGTCGCCGACGCCAAATTGACCCATATGCCGGAATTCTGTTGGCCCAGCCCAAGACCCTCAAAAGCGTTGCCTACTCTCGGGTTACGCCAATTTAAGGGGGATCAGTCAAAATCGGCAGGCTAGGTCAAAAGCCCATCGGCGTCAACATTAGCAGGGTGCGGTCGTTTGCATGCCACTGGTCATCCGCGGGGGTCGCGCCAATAACAGTTGAGGTGAGAAGAGCTGCGATCGGAAGCGATTTTCGATAGGACATCTTCCATTCCATAAGGCTAGAAATGCTTGAGTGTAACGTTCAATTCATCACGAACAAGCGATCCCACAGCCCGCTGCTCACGGAAATGTATCAAAATAACAGAGCATTTTGGACCAGAGTACGGTAACATTTCTGTGACGTTGACCTGACCGTTACCAACCGCCAAAATGAGAATTATCAAATGCCCCAACTGATCCGCATCATCTACATCAGCCGCTCAACCTTTGCGCCGACCAGG
This sequence comes from Burkholderiales bacterium, assembly GCA_043784585.1. Classification (GTDB taxonomy): domain Bacteria; phylum Pseudomonadota; class Gammaproteobacteria; order Burkholderiales; family Usitatibacteraceae; genus UKL13-2. The sequence goes on along the minus strand of JAYVYF010000144.1, from coordinate 3,779 downwards.
TTGAATGCGGGCATCGAGCCGACTGTCGCCCGCATCCTGGCTAAATCGAGAATCAACAATCGGCGCAACGGTTTGGTAGGCGTTCTTTATTTTGGCGACAGTTGTTTTTTCCAGTGCCTGGAAGGCGAGCAATCGGCAGTGGACGCCCTGTACGCACGCCTGCAGTCAGACGAGCGTCACAAGGACATAAAAATGCTGTCCCGTGAGTCGATCAGTGCGCTCAGCTATACGGACTGGGCAATGAAGTTCGTTCCACTGGAAAAGGAGATGACAAGTCTGCTCAAGGAGGGAGGCTTTAAGAAGTTTGATCCTTACCTCTTTGACGATGCAATGGTGCAGAAAGTCATGAACCTGCTGAGAGCGTCCACCGATCCGACGACTGCCACCGAAATCGAAACCTCGCTCCGGCAATCAATGAGCGGCCAGGACATGCCAACGCCGAAAAATAATACGTTCCGCTGGCTGGGCATCGCCGGCGTCGTAGTGATCGTGCTGGCGCTGGCGGTGATTTTCTTGCGACGTTGATAACGCTGCGAGGCGAGGCGGGGCGGGGTTGGGTTGGGTTGAGTCACAAAGTTTTCTTTATGGCAATTCCGTGGGCATGGTAGCCGGACCGTCAACATTTCCGACATCAGTCTTGCCAATATGGGCATCGGCAGCCTATCAAACATCAGCGCGATTGTGGGCTGAGATATCGGCCTCCCCATTTCCTCCCTTTCAGTTCTTGATCGATCCTTGCAGTTGTCTGCAACGGTAGAGCTAATCAAGACACAGCCTGATAGATAACAACACAGTCACCGCGTTGTCGCGTATAAAAACTTGGCCCTATTGCTAGAGGCACCGTTATCACGATTTGGCGATCGTTTAATGACCCGATACGCCAATGTTATTAGCAGAGCCATAAATGCCTTGGTCAAAACTCGATGCGCCGCACTGCTCGATGTTGGATCCGCGTCAACAGATGCCACTTTTCTTCAGCATAGCTCCCGGCAAACTCAAAAACTTTCGTTAATTTGTGCGTGAGTTATCGTTCCCAGTCACGAATATTTTCTAACGCAGCAAATCTCCCGATAGGTGCCCGCGCTTTTCGCGCGAATCGAGCGGCTGCTGTGGAGCAAGGTGAGTGGTCGCCTCGGTCAAGAGCAATAACTTTAATGGCTTTATTGTTGTCTATCCATTCAACAAGGTTACGATAATTGGGCAAGAACGCGCACGCTTTCCAGACGCACACTCATTTATTAGTTTCTTGAGCGCCCGTTGCATTCTCATGAGGTCGTCAAGGCGTTCCTCGATTACCACCAGCTTGTTTTCAGCAAGGGCGCGGGTAGCCCGGCAGTTTTGACCATCGTCGAGGGCTAGAAGGCTGCACACCTCGTCTAACGTAAACCCTAGCTGCTGCGAACGCTTGATGAACTTCAGACGCGTCACTATCTGTTGGTCGTAGCGCCGGATGCCGCCGAGCGGTCTGACCGGCTCGGGCACCAGGCCCAAACGTTGGTAATAGCGTATGGTTTCAACGTGGACGCTGGCTTGCCCGGCGACTTGTCCGATGGTGAGGGCCTCGATTTTCATTGCCTTGACTCCGTAGTTGAGTACGGTTGTACTCTCGGTTATGTTGATTGCATCAGAGCGTGGGAGTTCCCATGAAGCACTTCTTGCCCCCGTTGCCTGCGTATCTTGAATTCCTCGTCACATTCGCCGCTGGCGAAACTTTATCTTGCCTTTAGGTTGTGCCTCTCCGTCCAACTAACCAGGCTTGAATCCGTACTGCACTACAGACCGAATGCTACCGAAATGAATCCTCAATCCCGCTACAAATCGTCTCTTGCGGCCGGCGTCTTGGCCGCCTTGGGTGCCACCGCGTGTTGTTTAGGCCCCCTGCTGCTGGTGACACTCGGCTTAGGCGGTGCTTGGGTATCATCGCTACGGGCCTTAGAGGCTTATCAGCCGCTCTTTGTTCTGCTGACCATCGGCTTTGTCGGATTTGCGTTTCAACGGCTGTATATCAAGCCGCGGCAATGCGAACCCGGTGACGTTTGCGAGATGCCAGCCGTACTACGCCGGCAACGCATTATTTTTTGGGTTGTGGTGATGATCATCGCTGCAATGTTTGCCTTCCCACTATTTGCTCCTTTACTGTATTGATCATGACTATACTAAAGCTCCTGCTTGGCGGCACCGTCTTGGCGCTGCTCTCCGGCAACACCATAGGCGGCGAAATCCAGTCGGCAACCCTCAAGATCGAAGACATGACCTGCGCTAGCTGCCCGCTGACGGTGAAACAGGCGCTTAAAAAAGTGTCCGGGGTGACCGAGGTTCACGTTGATTTCAAGACAAAATTCGCACAGGTGAAGTTCGATCCGGACAAGACCCAGCCCGACCAGTTGGCCAAGGCAATCACTCAAATCGGTTACCCGACGACTGTCAAGAAATGATGGCTAACAACGTTGTCTTAGAAAGCACGCTTACTTGCCCGTCGTGTGGGGCGCGCAAGTTGGAAGTTATGCCCACCGATGCTTGCCAATACTTTTACGAATGCACAGGCTGCAAGACCTTGCTAAAACCCAAGTCGGGCGATTGCTGTGTGTTCTGTAGCTACGGTTCGGTGAAGTGCCCACCAATTCAGGAAGCCCGATCCTGCTGTAATACGGACTAAAAGCTGGCAATCTGGAAAGCTTGCCGAACGCCTGCAGTGAGGCACATCAGCACGATCACGGCACCTTTGCACACGGCCTCGGGTATTCATTGACACCTACACCGAACTGGCGTGGCGAATACTGCACCCAAGACGATTCGCGCGGTTGGCGCAACCAATGCTTCAAACTCATTGAGCATGGTGGTGCTGCGCCATCGCAAGTCCGGAGCGGGCAGGAGCCCAACCGCTTACGGAGGCTAAATCGAGCGTAAACATTGGCTGCTTGCGGTGAAGCGAATCAATAAATATTGCACTTCAAAATAAGCAGGCACGCCGTCCTACATCTCGTACCAGCTATTTATGTCTCAAGACGCCCGTCTAATAGCGCTCTTTATATCGACCCCGCAGGTAAACGGGCGTCCCGATTCGCCACGCCACAAAACACCCCGTGCCCCGCACGAGTCAATCGCGCTAAACTCACAACTCTTTTAAGCACATAAAGTATCAACATGACCGAACGACGCTTTGCGCTGAATAAACGAGTGGCTGTGACGGGCGGGGCCGGTTTTTTGGGCTCGCATTTGTGCGAGCTACTGCTGTCACACGGGCATGACGTAGTGTGTGTCGATAATTTTTTTACCGGTACCAAAGACAATATTCGCCACCTGCTCAACAATCCGCGGTTTGAATTAATGCGCCATGATGTGACGTTTCCGCTGTACATCGAAGTCGATGAAATTTTTAATCTGGCCTGCCCTGCCGCACCGATTCACTATCAGCATGACCCGGTGCAAACCACTAAAACCAGCGTACACGGCGCAATTAATATGCTCGGCCTTGCCAAGCGTCTGGGGGCGAAAATTTTGCAGGCCTCCACCAGTGAAGTCTATGGTGATCCGGAGCAACATCCACAGACCGAAGCCTACTGGGGCCGCGTGAATCCAATTGGCCCGCGCGCCTGTTATGACGAAGGCAAACGCTGTGCGGAAACCTTGTTTTTTGACTATCACCGCCAGCACAAACTGCAAATAAAAGTTGCGCGCATTTTCAACACCTACGGCCCGCGCATGCATCCCAATGATGGTCGGGTCGTGTCAAATTTCATCATGCAGGCGCTGCTCGGTATGCCGATTACGATTTACGG
>JAYVYF010000143.1:0-4860 GCA_043784585.1 Burkholderiales bacterium | reverse complement strand
GGTGTGCACGCCAATCGACGCATTGGTGGCACCAGGCCCACGTGTGACCAAACAGAGGCCGGGATTGCCCGTCAACTTGCCATAGGCCTCGGCCATGTTGGCGGCCCCGCCCTCGTGTCGACACGTTATCAGCCGAATCGAATCTCGCGATTCATACAGCGCATCCAGCACCGGCAAATAGCTTTCACCGGGTACGCAAAACGCTAAATCAGCACCATGAATTTTGAGTTGGTCAACCAGTATCTGGCCGCCATGGCGGGGGCGTTGTGGCTTCAAACTCATAGCTGGCGAACCTTATAGCCTTTGGCGCGCAATAATTCCACCAGGCCTTTGGGGCCCAGCAGATGGAGCGAGCCGACCGCTACAAAATACGGCTGTGCACCCAGCAAATAGCTTTCGATTTTTTTGATCATGGCGGGATGACGGCTGTAGAGCAAAATCTCATCAAATTCGGCAATGCGTTTGGCGGATTTGTTTCCTTCTGCAATGACATCCTGCATCAGCTTCGTGTCGCCAGATTGCCAAGCATTCACGACGCCCGTTACCTGGTCGCCAATGCTGTCGCTTTCGAGCGCGCCCAGTGCGTTTTCCAGAAATGCTTCTTGAAGGAGCGGCGGCATCTCAGTCAGCATCTGAATTTGGCCCAGCTGCGATTCGAGCTCCAGCACGGGCTTCATTTGCTTTTGTGCAGACGCAATCAAATAACCATCCACACCAAAATTCATTTCATAACCGAGACGTGTGAATTCGGTGACTGACAGCAGCGCACCCACCATAAACGGCTTCATCGGCTTGACACTTTCGACTGGCATTTTGTAACGGGCGAGCTGGACTTTTAATCGATCGAACAACAGTGGCGGAATTTTAGTTTGCAGCGTATCCGGCGGTGAATACATGATGAGCGCAGTGATATCTGCCAGCCCATCGGTTTTTGTAATATCAGCTTCCACCACCACCATTTTTGAGCTGGCCAAGGCTTTTTCAACAACATCAGGCAGCGGATAAAAACTGCGTTTACCAACATGAATCGTGCCAAATAAATAAACGGTATTCGTCGCCGATTTTACTTCCCACAGAAACGATTTCAGGTCGCTTGATGGGGCCGAATTTGCGGATTTTTTTTCTGCCGCCTTCGCTGACTCTTTAGTGGATTCCTTCAGTGAATCCTTTTGCGAGCCCTTCCGCAAGTCCTTTTCCAATTCCTTGAGCGGTTCTTTTGCCTCAACTTTAGCGTTCGGCCCGGGCGCTATCAGCGGTTGCGTCGGATCGTACTCGGCTTTTGCTTTGTCCACCGCTACAGAGGCATTATTAGCTGGAGGTGAGGTCGGCATCGCAGGAGACTGGGCAAAAGCGACCTCCATTGTCACGTTCGAACCCATTAAGATTAGTGTCAAAGACAAGGACAAAATAAGTGCATGACCAGATAATTTAATACAATTTTTCATGAGAAGTTATCGTCAAAAAGTAATAAAGAAAACATTTTATGCGGCTCTAGAGCCAATAGCACAAGTGATGTGGCGGCAAACCGATAACCTGGTGAGGAATAACCACGAAGTGACATAGAACGATTCGCATTGGAAGCACCTGCACATCGCGCGCAGCCACGCACTACGAGAAAACGATTTGTCAGATTAACGCTGGTACACTCGTTTTTTAAGTTATTAAGCCTCAATCTTCTGCAAGGTTACCCGAAATTCGTCAGCTCACTCACTGTCGCACCTGCTTGCTCCCCCCTAAAACCTCAAAAAGGAAAACCTGATGCAAATCGGCATGATTGGACTGGGCCGCATGGGCGGTGCGATGGTGCAAAAAATATGCGCTGCTGACATTCATGTGGTGGGCTTTGATGCCGATGCGCAATCGGTGGATGCGTTGGTCAATGTGGCGGGTTTTGATGGCGCCTATTCACTCGATTCAATGCTCAATGCCATGCCAGCGCCACGAGTCGTTTGGATAATGTTGCCTGCCGGGCGCGACACCCACTGCATCCTTGAAGAGCTGCGCTTCAAGCTTACTCCGGGTGATTTGGTGGTCAACGGCGCAAATCAGCTGTATAAAACTAGCGTGCTCGAGGCTGAAGCGTTTCGCGAATGCGGGATCTCGCTCGTCGATGCGGGCGTGGCCGGTGGCGTACACGGAGAAGCACATGGATATTGCATCATGCTCGGCGGCGAAGCGGTCGCGGTAAAGCGTATCGAGCGCGTCTTGAATGGGCTGGCACCCACCGCAAATCAATGGCTGCATTGCGGCCCCTCGGGCGCGGGACACTACACCAAAATGATTCACAACGGCGTCGAATACGGGCTCATGCAAGCGTACGCCGAAGGCTTTTCGCTACTCAGCGCCAAGCGTGAATTTGATCTCGATCTGGCGGCCATTGCCGAGAACTGGCGACACGGCAGCGTGGTGCGTTCCTGGCTACTTGATTTAACCGCTGATTTTTTAAAGCATGATCGTGCCCTCGATGGTGTAGCCCCAATAGTGCCCGATTCTGGCGAAGGTCGATGGGCTGCGCAAGAAGCAATTGAACTTAGTGTGCCCGCACCAGTATTGTCGGCTGCGCTGAATTCACGATTTGTCAGCCAGGGTGAAGATGAATACAGCGCAAAATTACTAGCAATGATGCGCAAAGGATTTGGCGGGCACGCGGTGGTGGTGGCACAGAACAAGTAGTTTGGCAACAATATCAAACACCCGTACTAGCCCGGCGGTCTCAGAATAAATGCTTGTAAACACCACTGAATAGTGGCGTGTTCATTTTTCAGCAGTAGGTTCGGCTGGTTTCAAGAGGTGGCCCAGGGCCATTAAGCCCCACGTTGGGGGTTAGTTTGCGGTCGATACGGGGCAAAGAAGTTATCTATCTATCGCACCCACGCGCTATCCCGCTGAACGGAGAGCAAAAGCTCGCAACACATATTTTAAAAAATTACTGCGCACCCGACTTGTCTGCTTCCACTACATTCAAGGCTATCGGCGCTTGCGGCACAAACGGTTCCACTTCAATTGCGCAATATTTGATCTCAATAATCTCCAACTCTTCCGTACCGCCCGGTGCTCGAAGTACGACGGTATCACCTTCGCGGGCTTTCATGAGCGCACGGGCTAGCGGCGAAATCCAGGTGATGTGGCCGCGCTTTAAATCCAGCTCGTCAATGCCGACGATGGTGATGGTTTTCTCAAACCCTTCGGCATTCGCATAGGTCACCGTTGCACCGAAAAAAACTCGCTCTGCCGCATCATCTTCACGCGGCGCAGCCGAGCTAATTTCTTCGGCAATATCGAGGCGCCCGGTCAGAAATCGCAAGCGCCGATCAATTTCGCGCAGGCGTTTTTTACCGTATTGATAGTCTGCATTTTCACTACGGTCGCCATTTTTCGCGGCCCATGAAACCGCCACCGTCACGGCAGGACGCTCTTTGTTCAGCAAATACGTCAATTCATTTTTTAAACGTTGATGACCGCCAGGCGTAATGTAGTTTTTACTGCCGGGCGGAAGTGGCAGAGGTCCGGCTTCGAGCTCATCCTCATCTTGATCCGTTTCTTTGGTAAATGCTTTACTCATCGGTTTTGACCATCATTTCAGCTGCGTCAAAAACTGTTTCAAACCGCTCAGCAACATCTCCACCGCAATCGCCGTTAGGATGAGCCCCATCAGCCGCTCCACCGCTTCCATGCCACGAGTTCCCAGCAGTTTTTCGATGCGCTCACCGAGGGTCAATATGAGCGTGGTCACCAGCATCGCCGCAGTCAAGGCGCCAATCCAGAGCATCAGCTTGGCGGGCTCATGCGAGACCATTATCATCACCGTTGCCAACGCAGATGGTCCCGCAATCATCGGAATCGCGAGCGGCACAATGAACGGCTCGTGATCCAGCGTATCGCCAAATAATCCCTCGGGCGATTTAAACACCATACGAATTGCAATCATGAATAAAATCACACCGCCTGCAATCGAAAGCGATAGCTCGGAAAGATGCATCAGTTCTAAAAACTGGCGTCCACAAAGCATGAACCCAACCAAAATGACATAAGCGATCAAGCACTCACGCAGCACCACCAGGACGCGGCGCCGAGAATCGACCTGCTTTAAAAGCGAGGCAACCGCGGTGACGTTACCCAGCGGATCGAGGACAAGGAATAGCAAAAAAAAAGCGGAAATAAGATCAGCGTTCATGCTGCATTTTACCTGCCGGATGCAAAAAACCCGCCATTTATACGTCTGTTAAAGCAGGACCAGCGCCGCGCGAAGTTTTTTAGTCAGCTTTGCGGCAACGAGATAGTATGAGCGCTGAATCAGCGCTCTTAATTCAGCATCACCGATTTGCTTGAGATCTTTCACCTGTACCCATTTTGCGCGTGCAAGGTACGGCGCCGGAATGAAACCGGGACGATCCGCATATTGCAGAAATAAATCATCATCCACTTTGAACGAGACGTGCGGCTTGCCTGCGCGATCAACGAATACGACGGCGAACATCTTGCTGCCGATGGTATGAACATAATCGATTTCCCATTTACGCTCACTTAGTGCGTGCGGCAGGGATGCGCAGAATTTTTGAATTTGAACAATATTCATGTTGGCTACATTAAATAGCAGAAAAATAATTGATGACAAAAAACCTGACGCATGCGGACTTCAATCGCCACGCTATTGCTTCGAAACGCCTGCTGATGAGGGTGTTTCATTTTTTATAAGTGACTGTCGCGCCTGATCGAGGGCGGCACATACCTGCGCCGCACCCTCTGCCAATCGAGGCCCTGCGCGCAAGATCGGGTCTGAGGCGACGCGATAAATGCGCTTGGCATCCCATGCCATCAATCCCCGATAGCGGGGCCATGGCGACTCCTCTCGCTTTTCGG
>JAYVYF010000142.1:0-4029 GCA_043784585.1 Burkholderiales bacterium | reverse complement strand
AAACGTCCATGCCGAGCGGCACCACCTCGGGCTCGCGGCGCGTCCACTCGGGCGGGTTGAGCCAGCGCTCGCGCAGCTCGTTGAGGCGCTTCGCGGCATCGGCCACGCTGGCCGACTGCGCCTGCGATGGGGTGGGGAACGCAAACGTCTCGAAGCAGGACTTGGCGTTGTAGGTCGGACGCCCACCATCGTTGCCATCACCGTGAATCGACGCGGTGGCGAGCGACCAGACCTCGTGCAGGCGCGACGAAAGAACGCCGAAGCCGAAGTCGTCGGCGCGTGTGACCACGTACAGGCGTGTGTCCGGAAGCACCGATGCGTGAAGCCATACGAAGAAGCGGTGCTTTGCAACGCGCGGCGTTGCGATCACACGAGGCAAACCGCGCGACGCGAGGCGCAGTCCCGAGCGTGCCTCGGCGTGACGCCACCAAAAGCGGCGATACGCCTCGCGGTTGTTCGCCAGGCGCTCCTGCTTGACGTGCTGCAAGATGTACTCGAACGGCTGCTCGTAGTGACGCGCCTCCGCCTCACTCATTTCGATGCCGAAATCGATGATCCACTCATCGCCGGCACGCTTCGCAAGTGCTTGCCCGTTGGCCCACGGTCGAACTACATCGGCGTTCGAGCGTCCGTTCGGGTTGGGTAGAGCCAGCCACATTCGAGCCAGCGCGCCCGCGATCTCGAACGCGCCGACTTTGCTCGAACCTTGAAACGCGACGCTCGCGTTCTCTTTCAAAAGCACGGCGGTCGTCAGGTCGATGTCGCCGCTGCCGCCGAGGTCGGACGTTATTCGAGGCACTTCGACGCCGTTCAATCGCGCACCGTTCGTGGCATGCCCGAAGCACAGCAGCGACACCCGAACAGCAGCGCCATCGTTCACCCATCGCTCGTCGGCCCAGGCATCGAAGATGCAACTGTCAAGAACAATGGCGTCGAGCACCGAGCGGTTCGCACCTCGTCGGATCGATTGCGTCGCCACCAGTCCAGCGGCTCCAAGGCCGGCACTGCGAATGGCCTTGAGCGCCTTGTCGAACCAGTAGCAGACCAGATCGACGCCGCTCGGAACCGTGGCGGAATAGGCCAGGCGCAAGGCCTCGGTGTACAGCGGCCCAAGTTCGTCGCGCATCTTCTTGTGAGGCAGATCGAGAAGTTTTTTTTGCCACTCGCCGGGATGATGACCAGATTGATCAAGGTATTTTAGAATTCTGGACAGCCATATTCTAAAAGTTTTGTCGCCGGGCAGGAACATGGCACGCGGGAATCGTTCGTGTAATTGCTGGATAAGGCTGTCGCCATGGTCGCCGAACTCGATGCTACAGACACCGCGCTGGGTGGCTGCAACCATCATTAATCCCATTGAACAGGATACAAGCGCATAGCAAATTTCTTCGTTTACACCGCCTTTCTGGTATCGCTGTGGGGTCATTCCCAATATCGCGGTTGAACTGGCATAGAACCGGCCAGACGAATTAAAACCCGCCTCGTAAATCGCCTCTGTCACCGTGCGGTTTTTGGAAAGCGCATCTCGCACACGCGTTTGTTGAATCGCTTTCTGATATTCCTTGGGTGTAACGCCGGTCACGGATTTAAACACGCGATGAAAGTGGTGCGGACTTAGGTTAGACACGCTGGCTAGTTCGTTCAGTGATAGCGTTGCGGCACTTTGCCTGATGCGTTCGCACGCGGCATAAACGGTATCGTTGCGCCGGTGTTCAAACGAAGTGCCGTCTGGATGGCAGCGCTTACAGGGACGAAAGCCAGCCACTTTTGCATCGCTCGTGGTGTCAAAAAACACGACATTGATTCGCTTGGCCGTGCGTGACGCGCACGAAGCGCGGCAGTATACGCCGGTCGTTTTAACGGCGTAAACAAACTCGCCGTCGAGTGCTTTATCGCGGTTAAGCACCGCATCCCAGCGTGAAGTGGAGGTGGCGGTGTCGATCGTAGCGGTTTTGGTGATCGGCGCATTGCCGATAGCATCACCAGTGCCGTGATTGGCGTGGCAGCCTATGCGCGTCCCGCCAGAATTGGTTACGCGTTTCTTTGAGAAATTCATGATGATGAGCCCGGTTTGATCTTAAAAAATTCATTGTTCACTTTTGTGATGTCCTCAACACTCTGATTCTTGCGATCAAATTTTCATAGCTTGTTTTTTCCATTACTGGGCGTGGCTATGCTTTAATTCGTGAGGTTTACGTCAACGACACGATTTATATTTTAGAACTGAACGCCATGCCGCACGATCATTCGTCTCCCACCCACGATCATCATGACCATCAGCACGGCGATGACCACGCCAATGATGCCGACCACGGTGGTCAGCATCACCATCACCTGCCTGATTCCAACCGTGCGTTTGCGATTGGTGTGTTGCTGAACATCACGTTTGTGCTGGTGGAGCTGGGTTTTGGCTGGTGGACCAATTCACTCGCGCTGCTGGCAGACGCGGGCCATAACTTCGGTGATGTGATTGGACTGTTGCTTGCGTGGGGCGCGACACGGCTCGCGCTAAAGGCGCCGTCAGCGCGTTTTACTTACGGACTTGGCTCCACCACGATTTTGGCTGCCCTTGCCAACGCAACGCTGCTGCTGGTGGCGACGGGCGCAATTATGCTCGAAGCGGCACAGCGCCTATACAGCGCCAGTCATGCAGAGCCAGTGAATGCTGCCATTGTGATCGCGGTGGCGCTCGCGGGCGTGGTGGTAAACGGTGCCACCGCGATGTTATTCATGCGTGGCCGCGAACACGATCTCAATCTCAAAGGCGCATACCTGCACATGGCAGCCGATGCGGCTGTCTCGCTAGGCGTGGCAATTGCGGCGGGTGTCATTCTGGTGACCAACTGGATGTGGCTGGACCCGGCGATGAGCATCGTCATTGCGCTCGTCATTGTGTGGAGCACTTGGTTTTTACTGCGCGAATCGTTGCAAATGGCCTTACAGGCGGTGCCGCGCGGCATCGATCCTGAGGCGGTCAAAAACCATTTGGGTTCGCTGCCCGGCGTTGACGAGGTTCACGACCTGCACATTTGGGCAATCAGCACCACGCAGAGCGCGCTCACCGTGCATTTGGTCATGCCGCAGGGGCATCCGGGAGACACCTTTTTTGCAGATTTGGCCGACCAGTTGCAATCACGATTTCGCATCGGCCATCCCACCATTCAGATTGAGACAGGTTTGCCGATCGTGCCTTGCCGGTTTGCACCCAGCCACGTGCTGTAAAAAACATGTTTTAAAACGTACTGTAAAAATGCTCCCGGTAAAATTAATTGCCGGTCGTAATCGTTGTATTGAAGGTGAATTGCAATAATTGCTGGATGCCGTTTTGATATTCAAAGTCGTTTGCCGGCGAGGGTTTCGACACTAAAATGCTCAAAGATGCGCCCCAGTGCTAGAGTGTTTTATTCCTGCAGCGGCATCAGCAATGCCAGCATGATCATGGTCAATTACAAAGGAAAGTATTCTTCGTGATTGTCTTCCTAACCAGCTTGCCTGCGTTTGTTGGCTACGGAAGTTGAGATTTAAAGCGCCACACGATATTTTTAACCGAAGGGATTCATCATGTATAAAAAATTAAATGGATGGTCAAAATTTTTATGGGGTGGTGTTTTGTTGCTGGCATTGCAAGCGCCTTCATTTAGTCAAACCGCCGAAATTACGCTCTATGAATATAGTGGCTTTGGCGGACGCTCGCTGACCCTGCGCGGCTACACGCCCAATTTTGAAGATATCGGTTTTAACGATAAGGCGTCGTCTATCGTGGTGCGCTCAGGCACTTGGCAGCTATGCAACGACTGTGGTTGAATTAGCCCTGGGAGAAATGATAATGCTTATTCGTAACACCTTTGTGAAGAGTACCAAAATGCATCAAGGTGTTTGGGATAAATCGGCTAACAACAGTGTAGAGATTCGTGGAAAGAAATTAGGTATTGTAGGCTATGGTAGTATTGGCGCTCAGTTTTCGGTTATTGCAGAGGCATTGGGCATGAAAGTGTATTTTTATGATGTCATAGATAAATTAGCTTTAGG
>JAYVYF010000141.1:0-3329 GCA_043784585.1 Burkholderiales bacterium | reverse complement strand
TTGTCACAGGCTCCAGCACATAGCGAGGTGGCCTGCAGTGCGGCCTACAACGCTGCCCTGATCTCGCTTGATCGCGGAGATATGGTCACGGCTGAGACGCTGTTTAGACGCGCAATCAACACCGATGCCAGACATGAGCTGGCGCATATCAAGCTGGCGCAAGCGCTAAAAACCCAGAAAAAAACAGACGCGTGGATCAGCCTCGCCAAACGCGTTGCCGCTGAGTTTCCGGATAGCGCACGAGGTAAATTATTGCGCGCTGAAACCCGCCGATTTGAGCAGGATTTAGCGGGTGAAAGTCGAGAAATATCGTTGCTGGCCAAAGCCCTTTGCGTCGAGCCGGACCATTTTCTGGTTGAGGAGCTGGCGCAACAGATCCTGCAACGCGTTGCGGCCATTGACCTGTCAGAAAGCTTGACTGAATCTCTTGCGTTGCGATATTTGACCGCTCTGAACGCGATCTATCGCCACGATTTGAAAACAACAAAGCACGATATGCCGACAGCCGCCGAGTTGGCGGGAGACATAAAGGGCACGCCGGGTGGCACGATTAAAATTGGTTTCCTGGTGGAACACGCAAATTTAAATAGCGCACGCCAGCAGCAGGTGAATGAATTCGCGCGCTCGTTTGAAAATAATAATTCAACGCTTATTTTGTATACGCTGGCGAACGATGTAGAACAGGCCATCAAAGCCAATCAATCCGCCGTTGATGCGAGCCATACCCAAGACCATCCACGCCAAGCCGATTCACGCAAAAGCTTGACAGTCACATCACTCGCCGGGCTTGGTGCGGTAAGAGCTGCACAGCGCATTCGTGAAGACTCGCCAGATGTGCTCATTGATCTGGTGGGCTACCGGCATGCATTGGCACCGCCGATCATGTTCCAAAAGCCTGCCCGGATGCAACTCGTCAATGGTGCATTCGCGAATGTGTTTGATTGTGAGGCGATTGATTTTGAAATCTTTGACCAGTGGACGGCGCCACCAAGTTGGAAAGCAAATGGCCCCAGCCGTCCGGTAATGCGGCTCCGGAGTGTCATTAGCGATTTGTGCGCAGCGGTTGCACCAATGAGCAACAAAGCGGGCACGCTGACATTAACCTCTACGTCCGCATTTCTGTTCGCGATTGGCGCCACTGCGTCAGAGATATCGCTTGATTCAGCCCGGCTCTGGAAGTCGATTCTTGATCAAGTACCGAATGCAATGCTCGCTGTCCCTGCGCAAAACGATGCTGATTTGCGCTCATACCATGATGTCCTGCGCGCGGGCGGGATTGGCTCAACGCGTATTACCCAGTGCGGAGCAATTACAACAGGCCGTTTTGCGTCCATCCATGTGGTGCTCGATACAGTCGGGGTTAGTAATGCAACGGTCGCTGCTGAAGCACTTGCGGCGGGTGTTGCGGTTATCGCATTGCGCGGCCCGACGGCCAAAGAGCGCATGGCATATTCGGTGCTTGCGCGCGGCGGTTTGACCGAGCTGGTTGCGGACAGTGGCCCCGACTACATTGCCTTGGCAGCTAAATATGCTCGCAACGCCGCATTCAGAGCCGACCTTCAAACCAGGCTGACCTCAAATGCTGCACATGGCGCTGCTGACAAAGTGACTGATGGAGAGGTTAGAGCACGACACGAGAACCAAACATCAAACAACTATCAGGACTTGGCGATTGCGCTAAAAGAACTATCAAAACATGCTTGAACGATGGCATGCTAAATGAGTAGCACCACGAAAGAAAGCAAAACGGTTACCGACTCGCTGCGCATGCTCGGTCAGGGCAATATTGCGGGCGCGAGGCGGCAGCTGGAAATTGCGACGCGAGCACCAAATGCAACGCGAGCCGCGTGGCAGGCGCTCGCCACGGCTTGCAGCAGAGGCGGTGATTTTGCGACGGCACGTATCGCCATAGAGCGCGCCATTCAAATGGGTGCTGCGGATGCAAATCTGTTTCTTATGGCATCAAATATTGCACAGGACCAGCGCGATATTGACGCAGCACTTCGCTTCGCCGAGCAGTCGGTAAAAACAGATCCCAATTTCGCACAAGGCCATAACAACCTCGGCATTTTATGGTCAGATGCGCGGCGATTTGAAGATTCTGTCCGTGCCTTCCATCGCGCCATTTTCCTGAAGCCTGACTATGCGCGGGCCTTTGCAAATTTGTCCGCTACCCTGCTAAGACTCGAACGTTTCGCTGATGCTGTCGAGTCTGCTGCCAAAGCAATTCAGTATCAGCCCGATTATGCACACGCACATTACATGCATGGTGCGGCCTTGTTCCATCTTGTTCGTTACGATGAATCGTTGGTATCTCTGGAGCGCGCGGTCTCAATTGATCCGCAGATTGCGGATGCCTGGATGGTGGCGGCGCGCATATTTAAGCAGCGCTCACTCATAGATAAAACCGAGGTTGCGCTCACACGGGTGCTGGCATTGAGTCCCGATCGTGCTGAGGCGAAAACGATGTTGGGCGAAGCGCTATGGAATAAAAACCGCTTCTCAGAAGCGCAGGCACTTTGGCACGCTGTTTCAACGCAGATACCAAACAAACTTGAGCCACACTTGCGTTCTGCGCTGTCGCTGCCGGGAATTTATCGCGACGCGGATCACGTTGCGCAATCGCGTCATCAATTGGTATGCCGGCTATCAGGACTTCGGCAAAAAGTGGACGACTTTGCAAACTTGCCGACGAATGAATTACTGCGCGACGTTCAGTTTAATAACTTTTTCCTGGCCTATCAGGGCCGCAATGATAAAGACATTCAACGCGACTATGCGGATTTCATTTCTGCCCTGCTGGCACCACGCTTGCCGCAATTTTTTGAGCCGATTCGTCTGCCCACTGTCGCGGACACCTCGCCCAAAGTCCGCGTTCGTATTGGCTTTGCAGGTAGTTTGTTCTATGGCTCCACGGTGGGAAATTACTTTGCCAGCTGGATCATTGATTTGCCGCGCGCCGATTTTGAGGTAGTCGTTTTTTATACGGGCGAACGTAATGACGATGTCACCGCTGCCATTGGTGCACGTGCTGATAAATTTCAAGCGGGTGATTTGCCACTGGAAAATATCGCATCAAACATCAAGGCCGAAGCGCTCGATATTCTGGTCTATCCCGAACTGGGGATGGATGCAAAAATGTTTGCCCTCGCGTCGATGCGTCTGGCTCCCATTCAGGTTTGCGCATGGGGTCATCCGATGACGCCGGGCCATCGCAACATTGATTACTATCTGTCGTGCGCCGAAATGGAGCCTGCCGGCGCCCAGCGTCATTACTCAGAAAAGCTGCATTTGCTACCCGGGCTGGGCACGCGCTATGCAATGCCGAC
>JAYVYF010000140.1:0-4613 GCA_043784585.1 Burkholderiales bacterium | reverse complement strand
CATCCACGCTGCGTGCTCATCGTGTGGTGTGGTGTTCGACCAAGACGAGAACGCCGCTCGTGTGCTTTGCGAGCGGTGGCGTGATGGCGAAAAGGTGGGGGTCGCTCGCGTAGCGGAACCACAAGAGAAAGTGGGATCTAAGTGGCAACGGGCAAAGGCGCGCAAGGAGGAAAGACAAGCCGCTCGCAAAGCGGTGGCTAGCGCCGCGGAATGATTCGCGGTATGCGTGAGGGGTTGTAGAGGCTGCTCAATGCCTTTGAAATTGAGACGCTGCCAGTCGCCGCGGCCTGCGCGCCGAGCAGCTTGTTGTAGAGGCTGCTCAATGCCTTTGAAATTGAGACGTCGTGCGTCGAGACGCGGGCAACAAGCTCGCGGCGAGTTGTAGAGGCTGCTCAATGCCTTTGAAATTGAGACCGGGCGTGCTCGTGTCGCACTGAGCTAGCGCGTAATCCAGGTTGTAGAGGCTGCTCAATGCCTTTGAAATTGAGACCGAGTAGTGACGATGCGGGCGTGCTCATCCAACCGAGTTGTAGAGGCTGCTCGGGGTCGGGTCACGTCCACCCTTATTTTCATTTCGGTGTCGTTATCGCCGCTGGGTTCGCTCGCCGGCGGGCTGATGGGCGACTATTTTGGCCTGCGCACGACCATCGCGATCGCAGGCGGCGGCGGACTACTACTCGGCTTGGTGCTGTTTGGATTTTCGCCACTAAAACAAATGGTCACGCTACCAGAACCAGAAAATATACCCGCGCTGATTGCCGAGCCGGGTGGGCCCACTGGCCTTGCTGCTGATTGAAAGATGTTTGAAACCGCGTCGGATTGATTGCCTTGGCGTCAAGCCTAGCTGAGAACGGCCTGCCAATGCCAGCTGAATTAATCACTCACTTGAGTCGTTCGGATTCTGACCACCGCCGTGACCTGGTCTTGATCAAACCGGGCATTGGCCTATCGATCTGCCTCGCGTAAATTGAAATGCCAGCAGCATTTGGGTTGATCCTGCTGTTTATGGGGATCAGTTTCTTGCGGGTATGGAAACTGGAAAGCGGTAAAGGCGGAGACGCGTAAACGACACCCTAAATTGCTTCTTACATCCTGTGCAGACGGCTGACGATGCCCCTCTCAGCGCTCAGCTCACACATCGACTGTGCCTATTTCAAAACCAATCACCAGTGGCGCCATTATTGACTGCGCGCTGATTTGTGAAATGATGACTTCAATGTTTTGTAGCGTTGGTACGCCGCCATCACTTGCTGCTGCACGCCTCGACCCGTAAAACGAACAACGGGCAGCTCGAATTGCCTGGCGATATTGCGCGAGAGACGTTTATTCTGGCGTGGAGAAATATCCGCCAATTTCGCCATGAAGCAAATTTTCCACCTGGCTTTATTGGATTGCGTTTAATGGCTGGCAAGCAAAGTACAAAAAAACATAAGGCGCTACTCACTAGCGAAATCATGGCGGAACCAGACGCGGCCTATGTATTAGGCGTTCCACTGGGCATCGTCAAAACCAGCATCTTGAAAACAAAAGAAAAAATGCGCACCAGCTTGGGCGCATATGAGGAACATAAGGCAGCAAACGCCGCATGAACTTGATCCGTGATTTCCTAGACGAAATGCTGAAAGCCGATGCCGATTTTACTGATCGCGCAAAATCTCTCGCGCCGCATTGTGCCCAGGCACGCCGGTGATACCACCACCCGGATGAGTGCCTGAGCCGCATTGGTATAAATTTTTGATTGGTGTTCGATAATCACCGTAGCCCAGAATCGGGCGCGCGCTAAACAGTTGATTCAACGTCAGCGCGCCATGAAAAATATCACCGCCAACGAGACCAAACTTTCGCTCCAGATCGAGTGGCGAATGAATCTGTCGGGCGATTACGCTGGCTTTGAAATTGGGCGCGAATTTATTCACGGTAGCGATCATTAAATCAGCCACTTCTTCGCGCGCGTCGTCCCAGCTTTTGCCATCGGGCAGAACAGGTGAAACGTGTTGGCAAAAGAGGCTCGCCACATGCTTGCCTGCAGGCGCGAGAGAATCATCAACGGTACTCGGGATGAGGATTTCAACAATCGGATTTTTCGACCAGCCACAAGTGCGTGCGTCGAAAAACGCCTGCTCCATATAGCGCAGCGACGGTGCCATGATGATGCCCGACGAATGATGCAGCCCCGGCTCCGGATGGCAGGTGAAACGCGGCAATTCAGCCAGTGCAACATTCATTCGGAAGGTGCCTGAACCACATTGATAAGCGTCGACGCGCTGCGTAAATGAAGGCGGCACAAATTCAGGCGCCACGATTTTTTGAAATAACAATTTCAGATTCAGATTTGACACCACGATTTTGGCGAGAATTTCGCTGCCATCCTCCAGGACGACACCATATGCCGTCTCGTCGCGAACCAGCAATTTTGCTATCGACGCATTCAGTGAAATTTCCACCCCCCGCGCTGACGCCTCCGCCGCCATCGCCTGCGTGATCGCGCCCATGCCGCCGATGGCATGGCCCCAAATACCGGGTTTGCCATTAACCTCGCCAAAAGCATGATGCAGCAGCACATAGGCCGAGCCCGGCGTATATGGGGATGCAAAATTCCCGACCACGCTATCAAAACCAAAGCAAGCTTTGATCGGCTCGCTTTCAAACCACTGATCCAATATCTGACCAGCACTTTTGGTGAACAGATCGAGCACGTCACGCCGTGCGTCCATATCGAGCGCTTTGAATCGCTTGCCGGTTTTCCAAGCCTGCATCAGATCGTGCAGCCCGCCGCCGATGTTAGGCGGCGTTTCAAGCAGCAAGTCTTTGAGCACATCGGCGACGCGATCCAGCATTTGGTAATAAGCCGGCAAACGCTCTGCATCTTGCACCGAGAAACGTGCCACGTCGGCCTGCGTGGCAGCCAGACTGCCGCCCACTTTGATGTATTCGGTTTCGCTAAGCGGGAGAAAATTCGAGAATGGCCGCTCCACCACGCGCAAACCATGTTCATGCAATTTCAAATCGCGAATAATTTTGGGGTTCAACAAACTTACCGTGTAACTGGCGGTCGAATTTCTGAATCCTGGATGAAATTCTTCAGTGACCGCGGCACCACCAACCAAGCCGCGCCGCTCCAGCACGCGCACCGACAAGCCCTTTGCGGCAAGATAGCAGGCGCAGACAAGGCCATTGTGGCCGCCGCCAATAATCAGTGCGTCGTAGGGTTTGTTCATTGGTGCTTCTTTAGCGTGATATGGTTGCGACGGATATTGCGTTAGCGGTCTCTATACTGGTTGCACCAGTAAAGAGTGTATTAGATTGTCTCTGCATTTGTGAACTTAACCTAATTTGTCCTTATTATTTCACCCTTTTTAATAACCCCATGCGTACACATGTAAACAACATCCATCGCGAGCTATCTTGGCCAACCGCAAGCCGCATGACAATATTAATGATCGTGGCGCTGATAGCGGGCTGCGCAGGTGGCATTGCCGAATTTAATGGCCCTGATGCGCCGAGTTTCGCGCCTTATCCGGCGGATAAACCTGCCCGCGTGGCACTCGTATTGGGTGCTGGCGGGCCGCGCGGCTTCGCGCATGTGGGAATCCTCAAGGTGCTACAGGAAAATGGCATAGACGCTGATCTGGTGGT
Organism: Burkholderiales bacterium; assembly: GCA_043784585.1. Classification (GTDB taxonomy): domain Bacteria; phylum Pseudomonadota; class Gammaproteobacteria; order Burkholderiales; family Usitatibacteraceae; genus UKL13-2. The sequence goes on along the minus strand of JAYVYF010000140.1, from coordinate 977 downwards.
GGGTGCCAGCGTGGGCGCGATAATCGGCGCGATGTATGCCAACGGCATGACCGCACTCGAGATCGAGAAAGTTGCGCTTGATCTGGATGCGAAGCGATTTATTGGCATTTCGAGCACGGGTTTAAAGGGCAACGGCGGCGCAGTGGAATCCTTGGTGCGCAAGTTGACTGACGGCAAGCCGCTCGAGGGCATGCAGCGTCGGTTGGCAGTCACGGTCGCCACCACCCGCGACAATACGCTGCAAATTTTTAACCGCGGCAACACCGGCGCGGCGGTACGCGCATCTAGCGCCACGCCAGGCCAATTTTTCCCGGTCAAAATTCGCGGCATTGAATACCAAGATGGCGATGAGGCCACGCCGGTTCCGATAAAAGCCGCACGCGAACTGGGCGCAGAAATCGTCATTGCGGTTGATGTCTCGGCCTATGTGTCGGCGATCCCGCCCAGCGCGCCAGACGATTGGCGAACACGGGACCGCAAACGCGCCGCATTGGTGGATGCCGAAAAACCTTATGCGGATATTTATATTCATCCTGATTTAGGTTATTACGCGGGCATTAGCGACGACTACCGGCGCATGTGTATCAAGCGCGGCGAAGACGCCGCACGCGCGGCCCTGCCGGCGATTCACGCAGCCATTGCAAAACAGAACGCAAAAACACGTTCAGTCTCGATTTTGGCCGCTTTTTTACCTGCTTTTTTTCACAATCAATACCGCCGATGACGCCCACTGTGCGCGTCTCGGCCACCGCCGAAACTGTTTACGGCAGCACGACCACGTTTATTGCAGACCCGCACCTTGCTCACCTCTGCTGGCAAGCAATCGTCGCCGGGATCTGGTTTTCTGGTCATCGCTGATGGCCTGGCCGTCACCAATCGCCACTTGGTCCGCGATTCACGCGGCGCCAGCCACTTATCGCATGGAATACGCCACCCCCGAAGGCACCAAAGGCGCATTGAAAATGCCGGCGGTAAAC
>JAYVYF010000139.1:0-6319 GCA_043784585.1 Burkholderiales bacterium | reverse complement strand
TGAAGAGCAACGCATGATTCGCGACATGGCGCGCGAATTTGCCCAAAACGAATTGGCACCCCATGCGGCGCAGTGGGAACGCGACAAGTGGATTCCTGATGCGACCGTCGCGCAGATGGGCGAGCTCGGACTACTTGGCATGATGGTCCCGGAAGAATACGGCGGCAGCTATTCTGATTATGTTGCCTACGCGCTGGCCGAGGAAGAAGTGGCTGCGGGGGACGCTTCAACGTCCACACTGATGAGCGTGCATAACTCAGTCGGCTGCGGGCCGATTCTGGCGTGGGGGTCTGAGGAACAAAAGCGTGCATATTTGCCTGATTTGGCCGGCGGAAAAAAGATCGGCTGCTTTTGTTTGACCGAGCCGCAAGCAGGCTCCGAAGCCAATAATTTAAAGTCTACCGCCAAGCTCGTGAACGGGCAATGGGTGCTAAACGGCAACAAGCAATTCGTCACCAACGGCAAGCGCGCCAAGCTTGCGATGGTGTTCGCCGTGACCGATGCCGATCTCGGCAAAAAAGGTATTTCGTGCTTTATCGTGCCGACCGACTCGCCGGGCTTTAATGTGCAGCGTCCCGAACATAAACTCGGCATCCGCGCCTCTGACACCTGCGCCATTATTTTGGACAACTGCAAAGTCGACGAAGCCCAGCTGCTTGGCCCGCGCGGTAAGGGCTTGGCAATTGCACTTTCGGGTCTCGAAGGTGGCCGCATCGGCATCGCCGCGCAGGCACTCGGTATCGCCCGCGCAGCCCTCGATGCCGCAGTTGCGTATTCAAAAGACCGCACCCAATTTGGCAAGAAAATTCACGAGCACCAATCCATCGCCAATATGCTCGCCGATATGCACACCCGCATCAACGCCGCGCGCATGCTTGTCCTCCACGCCGCCCGCATGCGCACCGAAGGCATGCCGTGTTTAAGCGAAGCATCACAGGCAAAGCTCTATGCATCCGAACTCGCCGAATGGGTCTGCTCAAAAGCGATTCAAATTCATGGTGGTTATGGCTATCTCGAAGATTATCCGGTTGAGCGCTACTACCGCGATGCGCGGATTACGCAGATTTATGAAGGCACCAGTGAAGTGCAGCGGATGGTGATTGCGCGAAATTTGGTGGAATGATGAAAGTTTGAGGCCGTCAAGTGCTACCTCATCACACTAAAAAGCATTATTCGTCGTCAAGCGAATCACAACATAAAAATAGAAAACCATAAATGCCCCAACTAAAATCCAAGCTTGATGCGCTGTCGCCTAATTTCATCGCCAATGCGGCACACATGCGCACGCTGGTCGATGAATTGAACCATCGCAGCAGCCAAGTCGCGGAGGGTGGCGGCGCGGATGCGAACGCCAAGCATGTAGCACGCGGCAAATTGCTGCCGCGTGATCGCGTGAAAGCGCTGCTCGACCAAGGCTCACCTTTTCTCGAATTCTCACCACTAGCCGCATGGGGCGTTTACGGCAAAACAGGGCATGACGCACCCGCTGCGGGTGTAATAACCGGCATCGGACGCGTATCCGGACAAGAGGTGGTGATCGTTGCCAATGACGCCACCGTCAAAGGCGGAACATACTATCCGCTGACGGTAAAAAAGCATTTGCGTGCGCAGGAAATTGCGATGCAAAACAATTTGCCTTGTGTGTATCTGGTCGATTCGGGTGGCGCATTTTTGCCGCTGCAGGACGAGGTGTTCCCAGACAAAGAACACTTTGGCCGTATCTTTTACAATCAGGCAAATTTGTCTGCAAAAGGTATTCCGCAAATCGCCTGCGTGATGGGCTCGTGTACGGCGGGCGGCGCCTATGTGCCGGCGATGTGCGATGAATCGATCATCGTCAAAAATCAGGGCACCATATTTTTGGGTGGCCCACCGCTGGTGAAAGCGGCGACCGGCGAAGTGGTCACCGCTGAAGAATTAGGCGGCGGTGACGTGCACTCGCGCACCTCGGGCGTGACCGATCATCTGGCCGAAAACGATAAACACGCGCTCGGTATTGCGCGCGAAATCGTCTCACATTTGAATCGCAAAAAAACGCCAGATGTGGCGTTGCAAAACGCTGTCGAACCGAAATACGCGGCGGAAGAACTCTACGGCGTGATTCCCAAAGATACCAAGCAACCGTTTGATATTCGCGAGGTCATTGCGCGCGTTGTGGATGGCTCGGACTTCCACGAATTCAAGGCGCTGTATGGCACCACACTGGTATGCGGCTTTGCATATATCTGGGGTCACCCAGTCGGCATCATCGCTAACAATGGAATTTTGTTTTCCGAATCCGCATTGAAAGGCACGCACTTTATTGAGCTATGCAATCAGCGCGGGACGCCGCTGATATTTTTGCAAAACATCACCGGATTTATGGTCGGCAAGAAATACGAAACCGGCGGCATTGCCAAAGACGGCGCGAAGATGGTCACCGCCGTTTCATGCGCAAAAGTGCCGAAATTCACCGTACTGATCGGTGGCTCATTTGGTGCGGGAAACTACGGCATGTGTGGAAGAGCGTTCAACCCACGCTTTTTATGGACATGGCCGAATACACGCATTTCGGTGATGGGCGGGGAACAAGCCGCATCCGTGCTTGCCACCGTAAAACGCGATGGCATTGAAGGCAAAGGCGGCTCTTGGACGGCGGAAGAAGAAGAAGCTTTTAAAGCGCCGATTCGTCAGCAATACGAAGATCAAGGCAATCCATATTACGCCACCGCGCGCCTATGGGACGACGGTGTGATTGATCCAAAAGATACGCGCACGGTATTGGGATTGGGGCTATCGGCGGCGATGAATGCGCCGATTGAGAAGACGCAATATGGTGTGTTCAGGATGTAGATAGAGGCCGTGATTTGCTTCTTCCCCCGCTCAGATGAATGCAGGAATGGGGGAGGTTGAGTGTATATTGCTCAAAAATTTGAACACAAATTGCAGCGCGTAAATTGTTTTAGCGCCATTGCTGACATGGACACCATCTCGACCTTTGCCCAACGAACATCCCCCCCAAAAACCCCCACTTTCGCGAGAGAAGAGGTGCTCCTGTAGGCTTTTTGTTGAGTATTTAATTAGGGCAAAAACATGAAACAACGCGGATAGAGTAACGCATTGGAAGACATCAAAAAAGAGCAGTGAAAGCAACGTAGTTTCACACTCAACTTCAAAGCTGAAGTGCTTTGCCACAAAGAGGCTGAGAACCTAAAGTACGCTGGCGCCCCATTCATTTGCCATTCATCATGGGATTTTTAGACTGGGATTTGAAGTAAAGCTGAATTTAATTGAACTTTAAGTGCATGTCTTGAAACCACGCGGCGCACGGTAGATTTTTCTGTCGTGCGCCGCGCCTTCATCGCATTGCTTTAATATCGGGAAAGGCCGTTACTATCGAGGCGGACGCGGTCACCCGTTCGCAAATCTGTAATGTTGTCCTCGGTAATGGTTTGATATGAGCCGTTATCCATACGCACTGTTACCCGAAACGCCTCGTTGTCATTGCGCCGACGTTGCTGAACCTGATTGCCAACATAAGCACCGCCCGCAGCACCTGCGACTGTAGCAGCGGTGTTGCCATTGCCACTACCAATCTGGTGACCAATGACCCCACCGATGATGCCGCCAATGATAGTGCCCGCCACATTATTGGAGTCGCCACTTCTAACGAGCTCGATCCGGTCAACTGTGCCGTAGGACGTGCCCTGCTGTCGGTAATTCTGTGAAGGATAATTCTGCGAGGAATAATTCTGCGAAGGATAATTCTGTTGGTTGGAAGGCATGTCTGCGCAGCCGGCCAGTAATGCTGTTGTAGTGACAATGGTGATGCTAAATGCTGATAGTGTTTTCATAGTGATTTCCTTATCGATAAAATATAGAGCATCCGCAAACTGCATCTTCGGAAACGGCTTTAAATGCGGGATTGCTGAGCTAAGAGTCTAAAGTCTATGCCTGCCGCCGTCTGTTCGTTATCCCACAAAGCCCGTAACGCTAGGAGTGTTCCCCCAGCAAGTTGAGCGCAACTTTACTTAGTTACTTTCGCCTTTACTTCCTTGGCTTCTTCCTTCACCTTAACCGCTATTTTTTTTGCGGTCGTCTTGACCTTCTGGCCAACTTTTTTAGCGCCTGCCGCTATTTCTTTTACCTCCTCCTTGACCTTTGTTTTTGCCACTTCCGCATCCGCTTTGACGGTTTGTGTTGCCGTTTGTGCAAATACGCTTGCGGCAAATAAAGATACAACCAGAACGACGATAAATTTATTGATTTGAGGCTCCTTGTGGTCAGTTGAAAACGTCAGATGATTCCTTTGTTCGTTAAACGTGCTCCTGTTTCATTTGTTTACATCAAATCAAAATACTCATCCGATAGTAGGATTTTAACCATCTGAACCGACCCAGTTTGACGAAGGCTCCTGAACTTGAGTAAATAAAGCCTCCATGAAAAAAAGTATGAGCCGTTTACCGGAAGTTAAAGAACGTGCGGTGCGGTCGTATACGAAGCATGGCTCTGAACACCCCCGAACTGGGCGGCGCTGAGTTCAACTGTAAGCAAAATCGGCATCAAGCTTGATGGTTGTGTCGCTGCTTTTTTTCGATAACGTGCGGCATAGCAATTCGCGGTTGATGCCGGCTTTTTCCGCGGACTTGATGATGCCCGCGCAGCAATCTGCGATTAAGCACAATGCTGCCCAAAATCACCTTCACCCGTTTCCAGCAGGGCATCAACTAGTGTCAGAAAAGGGCGGTGGAGAATATGAACAAATTAATACGCCAGTACATCCCAAAGGGGAAGAGTTTGCGTCATTTCACGCCGGCAAAACTGAACTGGATTGCGAATGAATTGGATCAATGTATCCGCAAGCGCTTGGGTTGGTTAGGACCCGCTGCGATATTATCTCAATGAACCGTCGCAGCGACGAGTCGAACGCCCGGATTCTTTTATGGTTGGAACGGCCCGCTCGTATTGGGCCGTGTCAATTTTTAGGCGTGGAGAAAATTGATACGTTGGATAAATTGCTTTATCGTTTGCCCAACATCGCCACTCAAGCACCGATGTTGGGCAGATGAACCCTGTCCAACCTACGTGCTAGAAATCAAAATAAGCTTGTCCTTTTTTTATAACCAATCGTCTTCGCTTACCAGTTCCGCGCGCTTTTGTGCCGACTTCAATTAGGCGAGTTACTTGGCGTATGAAAGACTCTGCATCTAAAAAGAAAATTGGGCATGCTTTACGAAGTGAATGTATTGGGCCTGCCGAAACCAGAAACACTTCAATTGCCTCACCTGAAATAGCCCGTCTTTCGGATTCCGCATATTGTGCGGCCGCGATCTCAAACTCCTTTTCGCTATATGGAAATATCTCTACCGAATTTTGAAGTGAATTCAAAATCACGTGGTGATAGAAGAACTTCCGCGAGCGATGCTTCGTATCACTTATCGCGTTTACTACAGCCGTGAATCCGCGTAATTTATCAAGGACACCCAATTGCATTTCAGCGTCACGAATCGCGATACAGGTACTTTCAAAGTCGAGTCCATCTCATCCCGGTATTCGAGGCGCTTTTTCAATAGGTGCGAACGCAAAACTAACCAAGTCAAAAAATCTGAGCCCATGGCTTTCACCCTGCCTAGCTTTCAAGCCCTGCCCTAAAAAAGTACCCATTGTTTCGACAGCGGTGGTCTAGGCATGCTGTAATTTTATGCGAAGTTGCCGTTCAACAAAGAGCACGTTGTGTTCAGGTTCCAGTTAATTTTGATAACGAAAACCAAAATGCACGCTGCGATACCCGTCCACTTTTGGATTGTGAATATAGTCTGTTAACGCTGCAAGCTCATGATCAAATCGGCCAACTTCCTCGTATAGAGCACGAACATCATTCACCTGACTTAAACGTGATGGCACTCCGCGCATACCGCCACTATCCTGCATCCGCGCAAGCTTCATACCGTCAAGTCGCTTCAATTTGGAAATAATGGAAGATGATCGCTCTAGTCTCTGCGCGACTAATGCAGTGGAATCTATCGACGACAAACGATGTCGCAGCGTGGCTTGGAATGTATTGATAGGAAAGCTGTGTTTCGCGCGCCATATATTGAGCACTCCCATTGCGTCCAGAAGCTGATTCTGACCAATGAGATCTTTTTTTAAAACCTCGCCAGCCCGGTTTACTTCTTTTTTTGACAACACAATTTTCTCCATTGAGAATACTTTCTACCCACCCCGACAATAAGCCACCGCCTGCTCCACTCGCTCCACCGCAATAATCTCCATCCCTTCAATCTTGTGTTTCGGCTTATTCGCCTTCGGCACGATCGCGTGGGTAAAGCCGAGTTTCGCT
>JAYVYF010000138.1:0-5044 GCA_043784585.1 Burkholderiales bacterium | reverse complement strand
CAAACCGGTCACTAAGTCGTCCGTGGTGCCGCTTGCTAACCCTCCTCGAACTCTAAACCGTACGCGTGCTCAAGTTCCCGCGCGTGCCACCGCGAGCGCACCGGTGAGGCCGCTAAAAGAAGCGCGCCTTCAACCACTCAGTCAACCGCCTCAACTACCCTTGCCGCCGCTCCCGCCATTACTGCCGAAAGGTCCCGCGGTAGCCGGTCCGACCCTGCTGGCCACCTGCCGCGCCGGGTTTGAGCCGGAAGTTATTGCGGAATGGACATCGTTGATTGGGGTTGCGCCGAGCGCCATGATGGCGGTGGCGAATAGCGGTGTGGTGACTGCGACTTATGCATTTAGTCACGCGAAAATGGTTGCGAATACACTGCGGCTGCCGCAAATATTTGCGCGCACCGTCATATCGGCGAATTCAACGCCAGTGCTGCTGGGTTTGCAAGACCGCGTGACGCCGATTGTTGATGCGGCCATCGCATTCATGACGCAGCGCGGTATTAAATCTATCGCGGCGGTTTGGGTGGAGTTTCCCGATACCAATGATGGCAAATCGCTGACCAAACTCGCGGGTGCGCTGACCTCACGAATTGAAGAAAAGCTTACCACTGCGGGCGTCATGAATGAGACCGCGCCGAGGCGGCTGCATGTGTTTCTGTCCAACAAACAAGAAGCGCGCATCGGCTTTGTCGATATCGATGCGCCATCGGCGTCGCAATGGTTGCTGGGGATTCCGCGTTTGCGGATGCACAAAGACGCGCCAAGCCGGTCAGCGGCGAAATTAGCCGAGGCAATCCATTATTTTTTTGGGGACGATGACGAGCGCATGTTGCAGCCCGATATGCGCGCGGTTGATCTGGGCGCGGCACCGGGTGGCTGGACGTGGCAGCTGATTCATCGCGGGCTGAATGTCATTGCGGTCGACAACGGCCCGATGAAAGGTGAGTTGGTCGATAACGCGATGGTGCGACATTTGCGCGAAGATGGCTTTCGATATTTGCCGAAGAAGCCGGTCGATTGGATGGTGTGTGATATCGTGGAAAGTCCTTCGCGGATCGCGACGCTGGTCGCGAAATGGATAGGCGAGGGCTGGGCGCGGCACGTAATTTTTAACCTCAAATTGCCCATGAAAAAACGCTATGGCGAGGTGGAGCGCTGTCGCGCGATTATCGAAGATGCGTTGGAAGAAAAACTGGGTGAAAAAAGTCGTCGTATCGAGCTGCGCTTCAAGCATCTTTATCATGACCGCGAAGAGGTCACGGCTTATTGCGGCATGCCGCCGCGACCGCGTGAGAAATAATGGGGCGCATTTGCGCTGAGTAAAAAAAATGGCACCTTAACGGTGCCATTTTTTTCACATTAATTTTGATCTACTGGCGCGCAAACGACACTTCAGTATCGTAGGTGCGGCCATCGGTACCAGGGTTAAATTTCCATAAAGACAGTGCCGACACCACGGAGCGATCAAAAACGCGCAACGGGCGCGCCTGAAGAATGGTCACATTGGAGACATCACCCCCGCCGTTGATGGTGATGCGCGCACGCACACTGCCAGATTCGACGCCTTGACGCGCTGCATCACGCGGGAACTCCGGTTGTTGGCGTGACACCACGGTGACTAGCGAAGGTACCTCCGGTGCTGGCCGTGAAGTGGGAGCTGCACTGGCGACGACGACGGGTGCTGGCGCGGACACTGGTATGGGTTCTGGCGCGCGGGGAGGTGTCGTTACTACCACCGGCGGCGGCGCCACGAGCGCGGCTGAAACAGCCGCTTTAGCAGGTTCTGCAGGTGTGGCACTGGTACCAGCTTTAGAAGGTGCAGCCTTTGCATCAGCGACGATAGTCTTGGCATCCTTGGCGTTGCTATCTATCTTGGGCGCCTCGATCGGGGCGGCTGTTTCCTTGATCGCTTTTAGATCGGACATGTAATCAACCGTTTTGCGCGGTACATAAAAATCAGGCACCGTTTGCTGACGTTGCTCGGCGGATTTCAATCGTTCTGCCGTGGTAGGGCCGAGATCCGTTTTTTGACAACCCGCTATAAGAACTACGGCTGCCGACAGGCATGTTATCGAAATAAGGCGTGACTCTAAGTGAGATTGAAAAGAATTATTCATGTTGCTCCCAAGGATAAATGCACCACACAAAACAGCTCCCCGCTTTTGGTGCGGAGATGCCGCGCTGGTTACGTAACAAAATCTTGTACGATCATCACATCAAGAAGAAAGAACCACAAATTACCAAGACACAATAAAACAATATTTGACGAATTTTTAACTTGACCGCCTGGCCAATGCGGCACTCGTAACATTCGTTTCACTTGCTCAAGCATTTTTTATACCGGGAATTTTTCGAGGGTTTACTCTAATCCGTTGGTCGGTATTGCCGTGCAGCATTTCGTTGATCGATTTCTGCTCATCATATCGAACGACCAGCTGCTATAAAGCAAATTGCCTGCCTATCTTATATCTAAGTGAAGGCGATTCAACGTACCATGCGTTCAAGCACGGTGTACATCGCAAACAGATTCGTGTCGAGATTATCGATGGTTTCGCCCTTGTCGTTTTTATCCCATTTGAGCGCATGGCCGATTTTTCGGATGGTGGCGTTGTCCTCGGCTTCGAAGGCCAGCACTTTGAGTCCGGCTTTTCGATACTGCTCTTGCGTGAACGGCGAACGACCATCGGCATACGGCTTATAAACTTCTTTCGGGCCGGACGGCCTGGGGTAGACGTTGTAAATCACAATTTTGCCGCCCGCATTAAGTGCGCCGGCCAGTGTGTTTAGAAACACCTCGTCACTCACCCCCAAATCGATGAGTTGGCGCTTGTCGGCCTTGCGTTGAGGTTTGATATAGCCGCGCTTCAGGGTATTTTTTGAAACAATAAGGTCGTAGCCTTGGCCGACGCGCGCGACCATCTGTGCGTCTTTGGGATAGTAGCCATGCGCGAGCGTGATGCTGCCCTTGCCGGCAAATAGACCGCGGCCATTACCCGCCGCGCGGGGTATTGAGCCGCGATCGCTTGACTCGCTGTAGAGCGCATCCAAGTAGCTGTCCGGGTCAGCGCCCGTGACATAGGCGCCTAAACTTGCCAATAATCGCAAATGCCCGATTGAGCCATAGCCGAAATCCAAAATACGCTCGCCCGCAATATCGGTCACGCCCACTGAGGTCGCGATATCCAGCGCACGAAAGAATGCCAGTGGCGAACCGTACTTGGTGTAGTAGTAACGAAATTCATCGAGTTCGGTTCTGCTAAGCCGAAGGCGAGTGGGCTCTGGAAGTGCGGCAAACTCAGCGGGTGAAAAATACTCGCGCGTCATTTCATTCACGTACACCGTTCGCGGCGCGATGGCAGGCAGGCTGTGAGTCGCGGCTAAAAATCGTTTGGCCAGATCAGATTGCGCCAACGGCATCAACACGTTTGCTTCGTCCACCAGGCGGCGCACTGTGGGCGACAGCGAAGTGGTGTTCGGCATCTCCGAGGCTGCGCGTGCGGGCAAGCGTGCATCCGTGCCACGCAAAGACGGCGCGTTGGCGCAACCAGCGAGCAGCGCGACTATAACGGTTATCGCCCAGGGCGGATAAGCCGAGCCCGATGCAACGCGGAACTTGGGTTTTACGATGCTTGAATTCATATTGGAGAAATGCTTATGGTGGACAAGTCGGCTGACGGTGCAGTGAGCATCATAAGACAGAAAAGGCGCCACCTTTCAATTGACAAATATCGTCGCAACGATAGCGCAACGCTGGCTCGGACGAATATATAAACTCAAGCATTGGCGGGGTTCATCAGGCAAAAAAGCTTGGTTATGCCCGCCAATGCTAGAGTCGTTATCGGTTTATTTTGGGCTGGCGGGGCTGACTAAACCCGCCGGATGGTGCATACCGTGTCGTACCAGCCCTGCATGCCGACCAGCGGCGCAGGCTGAATCGGCAAAATTGCGTTGATGTTGTAGCCGCCGCCAGTGCCGCCTTTTGCGGGATCCCACCAGATATCTTCGTCGAGGTCGGGATCGGCCTCAATAATGTGGGTGTTCCATGCGGGGATCGCTTGTGGTTTGCCGTTGTGCGCGGTGGCGGCACGACCGTGCCACATATTGCCCAGCGTGTTTGATACCGCCAACACTTTCGGGTGAATTCCCTCGGTCACATAGGCGGGAATGAGTGCCGTGCCGACAATATCGCCGCCATCTTGCATCGCGTGGCCATAGGGGCGATAGGTGGTGATCTCCACCATGTCGCCCGTTTTAATGCCGAGTTTTGCCGCAGTGTCGGTGTTGATCCACATCGGATTGTGATGCACAATTTCCGACAAATATTTTTGGCTTGCAGTGCGGCCCTGGGTGTGGACGTTCCACTTGAAACTCACCAGATGCAGCATATCCGGCGTCATTTTTTCAATTGAGGGCACCGGGAAATATGCCGGCATGCCCTTGCCGCCGTCTTCGGTAAACCCGCGCTCTTTCGCCGCCGCTTCGATGTCCTCGTGGTAGATCGAAAATTTGCGCGAGGGGGTGAGAAAGCCGCGACGTGCTTTGCCATTCGCCATGATGCCAACGACACTCTCTTTGCCGTCCGCTGCTTTTTTATATATGCGCTGCGTGGCCTCATCAACGCGGGTGCTTTCTACTTCATCCGGCGTTAATTCCCAGTTGAAAAGATCATAGTATTTTGGCTTTGACATATCCTGCCAAACACCGTGTTTGACCATATACGCAAAACCATCTTCACCCATTTTTTTACCCAACGCTTCGCAGCGCAGTTTGATCCATTCCTCATGGTTTTTGAACGCAAAATATTTCGCGGTTTCTGGCGATACGCGTTTGGCAATTTCAATCAACGAATCCACAAAACTCACGCATTCTGCGGGCGGCTCGACAATCGGTTGACGCAACGAAACATAATCGCGCAATTCCATATTGTTGCGCGTATCAAACCCCCAGCGCTCCATATACGTCGCATCAGGAATAATCATGTCCGCATAGTGTCCGGTTTCGGAATAAACCACATCCGAGCAGACATGAAACGGAATCAGCTTTTCGT
>JAYVYF010000137.1:0-1612 GCA_043784585.1 Burkholderiales bacterium | reverse complement strand
CTCGAAAAACCCATGTCGCCGGTACAAAGCAACATCGTGCGATACGGCAATTCCAGCTTCTGCAAAATTGCTTCTGCATGCCGCACCAACTCTTCATGCGCAGCCACCGAATTTTCCGGCGCGACCATCTGCACGATCTCAACCTTGTCGAATTGATGCTGACGAATCATGCCGCGCGTGTCTTTGCCATAGCTGCCCGCCTCCGATCGAAAGCATGGCGAATGGCAGGCGTATTTCATCGGCAATTCTTTTACATCGACGATTTGATCGCGCACAAAGTTCGTTACCGGTACTTCAGCGGTGGGAATCAAATACATATCCCTGCCTTCAATCTTGAAACCATCGTCACGAAATTTATCAAGATTGGTCACGCCATCGATGCAATGATCGTTCACCAGATACGGCACGTAAACTTCGGTATAACCGTGCTCCAACGTATGCGTATTCAACATGAATTGCGCCAACGCCCGGTGCAGCCGTGCGACACCACCGCGCAATACCGAGAACCGCGCCCCACTTAGCTTTGCAGCCGTTTCGAAATCAATACCGCCGAGTGCTTCGCCAATATCCACATGATCTTTAACGGTGAAATCAAATGTCTTTGGTGTTCCCCATTTGCGTACTTCCACATTGTCATGTTCTGACTTCCCGGCAGGAACTTCTGCGCGGGAAATATTGGGAATTTTTCGCAAAAATGCGGTCAACTTTTCTTGCAACTGACCCAGTGCAACTTCGTTCGCTTTTTGAATGTCGCCCCAGCCTGCCACTTCTGCCATGACGGCCGTAGCGTCTTCGCCTTTGCCTTTCATCATGCCGATTTGTTTCGAGGCGGCATTGCGCTTGGCTTGCAATTCTTCAGTTTCAATCTGGAGCTTTTTGCGTTCGTCTTCGAGCACGCGAAATTGCGCTTCGTCGAAGTCGACATTGCGTCGCGCCAATCCGGCGACAACGGCGGGTAAATCTTTGCGGAGCTGTTGGAGGTCTAACATAATGGCTTCCTGCTTTTCGATTCAACTATTTTAGTGTTCTGTCCATCCACTCAAATTGTCATTGAGCTCAGCATCTGCGTAAAAATGTTTGATGCTCATCGCAAAAAACGCTCAAAATTAAAGTTTAGAAGTAGATGATCGTTGACTGGATCGAGCGCACGCCTTCGCTCAGAAATGACAGGGGCGCAAGCGGCGCTACCTAGATCGCGAGGGAACGATGCGAGAGGAGCAGCTGGAAGGATTGCCGTCTTGGTAAACCTGAACCGGCACGCGATATGAAAGATTCGTTTTCATTTCTTGTATTTTGAATCAAGCTCGCGCAATTGCGCAAGTTTTTCTGCAATTTTTGCTTCCAGCCCGCGATTCGTGGGCCGATACCAATTGGGCTTTTCGATCCCATCGGGCAAATAGGTTTCACCCGCCGCGTAGGCACCCTCCTCGCGATGCGCATACCGATAATTGGCCCCCATGCCCAGCGTTTTCATGAGTTTGGTCGGCGCGTTTCGAATGTGCATCGGTACGGGGCGTGATTCATCTTGTTTGATAAACGCGCGCACCTCGTTATAAGCTGCATAAACCGCGTTTGATTTTGCAGCGACTGCCAAATAAATCACCGCTTCCGC
>JAYVYF010000136.1:0-1978 GCA_043784585.1 Burkholderiales bacterium | reverse complement strand
TCCTTAAGCTTGGCGCGCGCGTCGGCGTCCTGATCGAAGGTCAACAACTCACCACCGGCACTTTTCACGTCATGCCATACATCGGCGTGGGATTCATCTTCCTGCACTTGCAACTTGAATTTGGGCATTATTTTCTTTCAGAACTTGCAGAATTATTTTCGACGGGGGATTGAAATAACACGACTATTGTAGCTGGAGCACGCTGGATTTAGGCTCGGGCAGGTGCTAATGATGCAGGCTAAGACAGCGCGGATCAGCAGAAATTCGCCTGAAACACCGTCGGGCTGAGCGGGTGAGATAGCAAATAGCCCTGCGCCTCTTCACAACCGCTGGCGAGCAGGAATTCAAGCTGCGCAGAATTCTCAATGCCCTCGGCCACCACCCGCAGCCCGAGGCTTTTGGCAAGGCCGATAATGCCTCGTGCAATCGCGGCGTCGTCCGGGTCCGTGGTGATGTCGCGGACGAAAGTCTGATCAATTTTAAGCTTGGCGATATCAAAACGTTTCAAGTAAGCGAGATTGGAATAGCCGGTACCGAAATCATCGACCACCAAGCAAAATCCCGCGGCCGCCATTGCCCGTAGCGTACTGCTGGCCGCATCCCCCTCGCTCACCAGCGCGCTTTCGGTAATCTCGATTTCGAGATCACGCGGGGTAAGGCCATTGCTGCGGACGGCACTCAACAATTCATCGACCAGATGCCGTGATTTAAACTGCACGCCCGAAACGTTAATCGTGATCGGGAAATGATCAAGGCCCGCGGCGCGCCAGCGCTGGAGCTGTGAACATGCCTCATGAGCAACCCATTCACCGATCTCGACAATCAGGCCACTATCTTCGGCAACCGGAATAAATCGCGATGGCGCAACGTTACCAAACTCTTCACTCTCCCAGCGAAGCAGCGCTTCCACACCAATCATCTTGCGAGCGGGAATACGGAAAATAGGTTGGTACACCAGTGAGAATTCGCTTGGCGAAATGCCGGGCAGTTCACGACGCGGCCCGATTCGCGCTAGCGCCCGGCGCAGCGCGTTTTCGATCAGCAATCGCTCGGTGACTTTCGCATTCATCTCTGGCCGGAAAAAACTGAACTGGTTACGGCCTTCGCTTTTTGAGTGGTACATCGCCAGATCTGCATTCTTGACCAGCGTATTCAAATCTTCGCCATCCGCGGGCCAGATGGTGAGCCCGATGGACGGCGTCACGGTTAACTCATGCCCGCTGATGTGATGGGGCACACACAGCGTTGCGATCAGCGCAGTGCTAAGCTCCGCGAGATGGGCGGGGTCGGTAACCCCCGTCAGCAGCACCACGAATTCATCGCCACCATGACGCGAAACAGTGTCCGTCGCGCGCGTGGCAATGGCCAACCGCCTGGCTGTTTCGGCAAGAATGAGATCGCCAATATGGTGGCCCAGCGAATCGTTAATGTTCTTGAAGCGGTCGAGGTCAATGAACATCAGCGCCATGCTTTCGCCTTGACGTTTGGCCTGGCGCAGCGCGAAATCGAATCGTGCACTGAGCAACATGCGGTTGGGCAATCCCGTCAAAAAGTCATATTCAGCCAACTCGCGAATTTGCGCTTCAGCGCGTTTTTTCTCTGTAATGTTAGTGCCGACGCCGCGATAACCGTTGAATTTACCGTCCGCCATAAACACCGGCTCACCGGAAATACTGACCCACCAGATTTTGCCGTCTTCCAATGAATATGCGTATTGAAAATCACGGAACGACTGATGAGCTTCGACGATTTTTCGATGCTCATCCATCTGCTCGCGGCTGATGCCCAGATATGGAATGTCCCAGCGTGGTTTGCCTAATCGTTTACCGGGGTCCACGCCGGCTGACCGCATCATGCCGCCCGAAATCCGTGAAAAGCAGAAATTTTCGTCCTGCTCCCAATACCAGTCTGATGACATCGCCAGCAAACTTCGAAAGCGCTCTTCACTGGCGGCGAGCTCGCGTTCCGCTGTTTTGCG
>JAYVYF010000135.1:0-2060 GCA_043784585.1 Burkholderiales bacterium | reverse complement strand
CCTCATCGATCGAGGCCCGACCTCCCCGGTAGTGGACCATGTTGGGCGACGGGATCGTGAGCTTGGGCGTGAGACCCGGCGCAGACATCGCCGCCTCCTTTATCGTTTTTCACTTATGCGTTCGTCAATATGGGCATGGTGACAGGCATCTTGCCGGTGGTGGGCGTGCCGCTACCACTGATGAGCTATGGCGGCACGGCGATCTTGTCACTGTTCATCGGCATCGGCATTTTGATGAGCGTATCTACGCATAAGCAATTGGTGGCGACTTGAACACGCGGGGTTTAACCACGGAATCAACCGAAACAGCATACAGAAACGTAAGGTGCCATTTTACGAGCTTCTTCAGGCATAAATGGCTCAGAACATACGACAGTGCTGGCGTTTATATTTTCACATTATTTTTGGGCATATTATTAGTGGGCTGCGGCTCGTCACCCAAACGTGGCGAATCGCCTTCAAAGCCAGCGGCATCAAGCGCCAAACCCAACGGCTATTATCTTGACGATGGGCCGGGTAACAATCTGCCGCCCAATCTCGAGCAGATTCCTGACGCGATCCCGCGTACTGAATCCCTGCATCGTGGCGCCAATCGTCCCTATACAATTTTCGGCAAGGCCTATGTGCCAAACGTGTCAAACGAACCGTTACGGCAGTTGGGAATTGCCTCCTGGTATGGCCGCAAATTTCATGGCCAGAAAACATCCATCGGCGAAATCTACGATATGTACGCCATGACTGCGGCGCATCCGACACTGCCGTTACCGTCGTATGTGCGAGTGACGAATCCCGCAAATGCAAAATCTGTGGTGGTGCGCGTCAATGATCGCGGCCCGTTTCATTCGAATCGCATCATAGATCTTTCCTATGCCGCAGCGGCGAAGCTAGATATTGCGCGACGCGGCAGTGGCATGGTCATGATCGAACGCGTGTTTGCGGGTGATAAAACATCGCCTCCACTGATGTCAATTGCGGCGGTTTCCAATTCTGTGCTGCCCGCAGTCAACGCAACCAATTCTAGTATCGCCGCCACGGTCATCGCTGCTGCTTCTGCGCCGATCTCGGCGGCAAGCACGCCGTTAGTGACCAACAACATCGCCACCTCGCCGATCATCGAGGACGCCGATTTAATTTATCTCCAACTGGGTGCATTTTCGTCTTTTGAAAACGCAGACATTTTTCGCGCCCGCATGGTGCGAGAGCTCGACTGGAATCGCGAACCGATTGCAGTCCTGAATAAAGACGGTTTGTTCCGGGTTCGATTGGGCCCCTACAAAACCCGCGATGAAGCGGCGGCAATCGTCACGCAGATCAAGCAATCCCACGATTTTTCACCTGTTATTACCAAACCATAAAGTCTGACTATTCATGATCACCTCTCTTTTTTGTGTATCCCAAAATCAATTTGTAAAATCTTGCGCCGCCATAGCGTTTACTGTTATTTCAGCCGCCGCCATTGCCCAAACTTCCATTGCTGCGCCGACCATCGTTTCTGACATACCCGCGCCGCCGATTGCCGCTCGATCGTATGTGCTGTTCGATGCGGGCAGCAATCAAATCCTTGCCGGCCTAGCCTCGAGTGATCGTTTCGAGCCAGCGTCGTTGACCAAGCTGATGACCGCATATTTGGTGTTTGACGCGCTCAAAAATAAAAAACTTACGCTCACGCAAACGCTGCCGGTGTCAGAACACGCATGGAAAGCGGAAGGTTCGAGGATGTTTATCGATCCGAAACAAACGCCGCGAGTAGAATCGTTGATTCGAGGCATGATTATTCAGAGCGGCAACGATGCCTCAACGGCGCTTGCCGAAGGTATCGCAGGCTCAGAGGATTTGTTCGCTCAACTGATGAATAAGCAGGCGCAACGTCTTGGCATGAAAAATACTAATTTTGTGAACGCAACGGGCTTGCCCAATGCCCAGCATTACTCGACGGCAGAAGATTTAACGCTGCTCGCGAACGCCCTGATTCGCGATTTTCCACAGGAGTTTGCGTATTACAAAGAACGCGAATTTACCTACAATAAAATCACACAACCGAATCGTAATCGGCTGCTGTT
>JAYVYF010000134.1:0-17211 GCA_043784585.1 Burkholderiales bacterium | reverse complement strand
GCTCAAGCTCGGTGCAAAAGAGGGGCTGGCACTGATCAACGGCACTCAGACCTCGACTGCACTTGCGTTGCATGCGTTGTTTGAATTTGAGCCGGTGTTGGAAGCCGCAATCGTCGTCGGTGCGCTCACCGTGGATGCGGCGCGTGGCAGTGACGGCCCGTTTGATCCGCGCATACATGCGCTGCGCGGTCAGCCGGGGCAAATCGATGTTGCAAAATATTATCGTGCTCTGCTTGGCGGCAGCGCCATTCGCAATTCGCATCTTGATGGTGATGATCGCGTGCAAGACCCGTATTGCTTGCGCTGTCAGCCGCAAGTGGTTGGTGCATGCCTCGACCAATTACGTCACGCCGCACTCGTGTTGCTGCGGGAGGCCAATGCCGTCACCGATAATCCGCTGGTATTTGCGGAAGACGCAATGTTAATTTCTGGCGGCAATTTTCATGCGGAGCCAGTCGCCTTGGTCGCCGATGCGATGGCGGTTGCGATTGCCGAAGTCGGCGCAATCGCGGAACGCCGTATCGCGATGTTAATTGACAGCAGCGTCTCGCGATTGCCGCCATTTCTCACTGCCGATGCCGGACTCAACAGCGGCTTTATGATCGCGCATGTGACTGCCGCATCGCTCGCGTCTGAAAACAAATCCCTCGCGCACCCTGCTAGCGTGGATAGTTTGCCGACCAGTGCAAATCAGGAAGACCATGTATCAATGGCGACCTTTGCGGCGCGCCGTTTGCAACCGATGATTGCCAACACGGCCCACATTATCGGTATAGAGCTGCTCGCTGCCGCGCAGGGCATAGAATTTTTACGTCCGCTAAAAACTTCAGCCGCACTTGAATCGGCGCACGCATTGCTGCGCACCCAATGCCCCGCCATGCCGCAGGATCGCTATCTGGCACCCGATATTGAAATGGCAACTGGACTGGTACGCGATGGCTCGCTCGCGCAGGTACTGCGAAATTTGCCTGCGCTACCGGCGCTTTGGATCCCGGTTTAAGCGAGCTAGGTAAGCTTTGAGGGTGCGGCGGCGGATAGAATGTTAGGACATTGTTATAAAAGCGTTTGATTGCGGCTGCTACTGTTAACATCGCGCCTTGGCCGGCCGGTATAACGATTGGCTTGATGTTGTAAGCGTAGTGGCCTGATGCAACAATTTTCAATCTATCGTGACGCAACGGCTCATGAGGCCAGCGCATTCTGTTCCGAACAATCAAACCGGAGAGCAATTAATATGGCAAGTCTGCCCGAATCCATCATCAAGTCCAGCAGTTCAGTCCCTGAACCTTTTATCCCCAGTGATTCGAACATGGCTGAATTCACATTCCGCGCCATCATCATGGGCGTGTTGCTGGGCATGGTATTTGGCGCGTCTTCTCTTTATCTGGTGCTGAAAGTCGGCTTGACGGTGAGCGCCTCGATTCCAGTGGCGGTCATTGCGATTACGCTGTTTCGATTGATCTCGAAAACCGGCGGTCGCGATTCGACAATCCTCGAAAATAACATCGTGCAGACGGCTGGCTCGGCAGGTGAGTCGATCGCATTTGGCTTGGGCGTGACCATGCCGGCGATATTGATTTTAGGCTTTGATTTGGAGATTGCGCGCGTCATGCTGGTGGGTGTGCTGGGAGGTCTGTTGGGTATTTTGATGATGATTCCGTTGCGCCGCAGCCTGATTGTGGCGCAACACGATAAGCTCAAATATCCTGAAGGTACTGCTTGCGCGGAAGTGCTCAAGGCGGCAGAAGCGTCAAAAGTGTCCAGCACCACCACCGCTCCCAGCGATGGGCGTGCAGGT
Source organism: Burkholderiales bacterium (assembly GCA_043784585.1). Taxonomy (GTDB): domain Bacteria; phylum Pseudomonadota; class Gammaproteobacteria; order Burkholderiales; family Usitatibacteraceae; genus UKL13-2. The sequence continues at coordinate 15,413 of JAYVYF010000134.1, read as the reverse complement.
GTGATTTTTATGGGTTTTGGCGTCGGGCTGCTTTACAAAGCGCTGAATGTGGCGTTCAAAGGCTGGAAAGATGTTCCAGAAAAAGTTTTTGGCGCGCCATTAAAAGGCGGCTCGGTTGGTGCCGAAATTTCGCCAGAATTATTGGGGGTGGGCTATATCATCGGCCCGCGTATCGCCTCGATCATGTGTGCGGGTGGCGTGATGGCGTACCTGCTGCTGATTCCCCTGATAAAATTTTTTGGTGATGCACTGGCAGGCCCGCTTGCCCCCGCTGCGAAGTTGATTCACGATATGAGCCCGAATGAGATTCGCAGCGCCTACGTTCTGTACATCGGCGCCGGTGCAGTGGCGGCGGGCGGTATCATCAGCCTGTTCCGTGCCTTACCCACTATCTGGCACAGCCTTCGCTCGAGCTTTGTCAGTTTTAGTGGTGTCAAGACTGAAGTCAGCAATAAGCGAACGGACCAGGATATTCCGATGAAATGGGTTCTGATCGGATGCCTCGGCATCGTCATTATCATCATGCTGTCGCCGCCGCTGCACATGAATCTTCTCGGCGCGTTGCTGATTCTGGTTTTTGGTTTTCTGTTTGCCACCGTGTCGTCGCAGCTGACCGGCGAAATTGGTTCGTCAAGCAATCCTATTTCCGGCATGACCGTTGCCACACTGCTTTTTACCTGCCTCATTTTTCTACTGGTGGGCTGGACGGGTGGTCCATATTACGTCACGGCACTCTCCGTGGGTGCGATTGTTTGTATCGCGTCAAGTAATGCGGGCACAACTTCGCAGGATTTGAAAACTGGCTTCTTGATCGGTGCCACACCACGCTTGCAGCAATATGCGATTCTCTGTGGCGCGCTGGCATCCGCCGTTTTGCTGGGACCCATTTTATTGAAATTAAATGATGCCTCCACGGTGTATGTGCCGATCGCGCAGGTTGCCCCGGGCCTACAAACTAATGCGGCTAACTTGATGGAGATGGCAGCGTTGCAAGGCCCGCAAGCCGCGCAGGATGCGAAAACGTATCGCGTCTGGCATAAGACCGATATTGTCGGGGGCCCGGCCGGAAAATATCTGGTTGACGATTCCGGCGCGGTGGCTTATCTGGTCGATCCGGGCATTAACGGCACGCATAACAAACGCCCCGATGGTTCCGAGGTGCGCAAATACGATGCGCCCAAAGCGGTGCTGATGTCGTACATCATCAAGGGCATTCTCGATCAGGAGTTACCGTGGGCACTGGTGATGTTTGGCGTCGTGATCGCGCTGATTCTCGAAATGGCGGGCGTGTCGTCGTTACCGTTCGCGGTCGGTGTCTATTTGCCGCTGTCGTCATCAGCGCCGATTTTTGTCGGCGGCATGGTGCGCTGGCTGGTGGATCGTCGCCGCAACAAGCATCCTGAATACGCCAAACTCAGCGCGCAAGAGCGCGCCGCGGCTGGTGATCGGGGCGCGGGCGTGTTGTTGTCATCGGGCTATATTGCGGGTGGCGCGCTGGCCGGTATCATCATTGCGTTTACAGCCGGTGTGTTGACCGATTTTGACAAGTCCATCACCGACTGGTCAGTCTTGCACAATCCGTTTTTTGAAGGTGCGAATGCAGATCTGTTGTCAATGCTGCCTTATGCATTTCTCATCGCCCTGTTGATTTGGGTGGGTCGTGAGAAGTTGGTTTCGAAACGTCATTAGTCCTCGAATCTGGTTTGCGCTCATTATTGGCCCGGGTGTAAACCCGGGCTTTGTGTGTGCTGAATTGATGTCCATTGGTGTCAGTTGGCGCGATTGCTTTCGGCGCCACTCATGGCGTGATGCTCTAGCAAAATATATTCGCCGTCCTCAGATAGGCCTGCGCCTGCGGCGATGAATCCGCATGCGTGATGGAACGTCATTGCCCGTTGATTGAGGCGCAGGCATTTTAGTTGGTAGGTCGCGTTCCACCAGTCTGGCAGACTGCGCAAGAGGGCGCGCCCGATTCCTAGCCTCTGTTGTCGAGAATCGACATAGAGGTGATGAATAAATTTGCCTTCCTCCTGAATAGCAATAAATCCAACAACCTTGCTGCTGATGAGGCAGGTACAGGCACTATTACAAGTACATGCGGTGACTTTAGCGCCATCAGTATCGAGATTGACAACGCTGTGCGTATGATTCTCGGCGATCAGAATATTTTCCCCTTGCGTTTGCTGAGCAAAATCGGTCGGTTGAAATTTTTCTGGCGCGACCCACGTGTAGGTTTGGCGGCGTAACTCGAGAAAAATATGTTCTACGGCCGCCAAATCATCAGGGTAAATTTGCCGGATACGGATTGTCACTAAAGGTTCTTCGTATAAAAATTAAATGTCCAAGCAAACGCCCGCATAAATACTATTCAAACCAGTCTAGGCAAACATAAAAAAACATCAAAGCATGAGCAAGACGCGGCGTAAATCAGGATCGTCCGGGTCGCGATCCTCTACAAAACCAAGCCGCTTCATCAGCTTGAGCATGCTGCTGTTGGTTGCAAGTACTTGTCCGATGATGGCAGCAAGCCCGCGGCTGCGGGCGATATCGCAAATGGCGGTCATCAGCGCGGAACCAACGCCACGGCCGTAGAAATCATCGGCCACAACTAGTGCGAATTCTGCCGTAACAGCGTCTGCATTGAGCAGATAGCGGGTCACACCGATGACGCGTTCGTAGGGCGAACCTTCGTGGACGGTGGCAACAATTGCCATCTCGCGGTCATAATCAATTTGCGTGAAGCGGGCAAGCAGGGATGGTGATAGCTCCACCATCGTTGAAAGAAAGCGAAAATACCGCGCTTCGCTGGATAGATTGCGTACGAACTGTTGCAGCATTTCGGCATCTTCGGGGCGCACGGCACGGAATTGGCAAATCACTCCGTCGCTGGTCACGACATGTTGGGTAAATGCATTAGGGTAGGGCGCAATCGCCATGTGCGAATAGGGGGTTCCTCTGGCATTTAACCCACTGCCGACGGCGCTACCAGCCGCCTTGCCGACGACGGCGCGCGCATCCACGACCGCCGCGCCAAACTCGTCGATGATGACCGGATTAATATCGAGTTCTTGCAGCTCTGGCAATTCGCAAATCATTTCTGACACGCGTAATATAAGATGCTCCAGCGCCTCCGCATTGGCAGGGGGCATACCACGCCATGCGCCCAACACCGCGGCCGAGCGTGCTTTCGAAATCATCCGCCGCGCCAGAAACTGATTGAGTGGTGGAAGCGCAACTGACCGGTCATCAATGACCTCAATCATGGCGCCGCCCGCGCCGAACGTGATGACTGGCCCGAACAGCTGATCAGTGGTCATGCCGACGTAAAATTCTCGGCCATTTCGTTTCGAAATCATTCGTTGTATCGCCGCACCGTCTACATTTGCGCCCGGCGCTCGGCGCCTGACCTCCTCCAGCATGTCGGCAAATACAGCGCGCAGTTGCTGGGCTGTGCGCACGTTCAGCATCACGCCACCGACGTCCGATTTATGCGCGATGTCGGGCGAGTTGATTTTTACCGCCACCGGAAAGCCGATACGTTGCGCAATGGCGACAGCGTCATCAGCCGAATGAGCGACTTCTGTGGGCACCACCGGGATACAAAATGCGGCGAGCAACTCTTTTGATTCGGTTTCAGTCAGTACTTTGCGGCCTGCCTTAATGACGTCAGCGATCAGCGCGCGCGCGCGCGCCACATCGGGCGCCTCATGCAGCACGTCAAGATTCAACGGTGGCGGTGTTTGCATCAGCATTTGCTGATTGCGGTAGAACGCGGCGATATTTGCAAATGCGTCGACTGCCGCTTCAGGCAGGCGGAACACCGGCAGGCCCGCCGCATTCACCATTCGCCGCGTCTCGCGTATCCGCGTCTCGCCCATCCAGCAGCCAATAATAGGTTTGTACATTCCCGGCAGGCTGGCGGTTGCCGCGTGCGCGATAGCATCGGTATCGATGCCAGGTTTTGGCGTGACCACTACCAGCACGCCATCTACGTCGGGCGAGCCCGCAAGAATTTCAGCGGCCGCCACAAAATCCTCGGCGTCGGCATGCTCGCCGATATCGATCGGGTTTTCAATAGAGGCCGCGTTTGGCAATTTTGCTTTTAGCTTGGCCAGCGTGACGGCAGACAATGCGGGTACTTCAATCCCGCGTAGATAGGCATAATCTGCCGCCAACACGCCGGGCCCGCCGCCGTTGCCAATTACGCCCAGTCGATTGCCGACCGGTTTGTAGCGTGATGCCAAGCACTTCGCAGCAGAAAATAACTGCACAAAACTATCAACCCGCACCGCGCCCGCGCGTTCAAGTGCCGCGTCAAACACATCGTCACCACCGATCATTGCGCCTGAATGAGTCAATGCTGCCTGACGTCCCCGCTCACGGCGCCCTGCCTTGAGCACAATCGTCGGCTTGGCACGCGCGGCGGCTCGTAATGCGCTCATGAAATGACGACCGCTGCGAATGCCTTCCATATAAACCACGATGCTGTGGGTATGACCATCTTGCGCCAAAAAGTCCAATACATCGGCGAGATCAAGGGCGGCTGAGCGCCCGGTGGCGACCACCGCTGAAAAACTTACCGCGTTCGATTCAGCCCAATCCAGCATCGCTGCGGTGAGCGCGCCCGATTGCGATATCAGTGCCAAATTACCTGCACTCTGCAATGTGCCGTCGATGCAGGCATTAAGTTTTAGATGGGGTCGCTGTAGTCCTGAAGAGCCCGGTCCCAATAAATGAATGCCATTGCGCGCAGCAATATCTTTTAACTTACCGACGTAGTCCGCTGCAACGTCATAAATAATGGCCGCCCGTACTCGGGCCTTGGCGGCATGGGTGAGTGCCTTTACTGTATAGGCATCGCCCACCGCAATCAACGCCAGATCGGGGCGAGTCGACGCTTCAACATTTGCAATCGAGGCAAAACTTTGCGAGGTGGGCACGATGCGCGTGATCGAGCCGTTAAATTCGGCCTCGCTGAGCGCGGCATTCAGCACGGCTGCGGAGGATGCATCATCATCGCGCGCATAAACCAGAACGGATTTCGGTTCAAACAATGGGGCGAGATAGTGGAGTTTCATAGGATGCTATCGGGGTCTCAGCTACCTGCTACGCGTCAACCGCGCCGATGAGCACGCCCACATGGGCGGCTACGCTGCGAGCCAGTGCGGGTAGCGCATAACCGCCTTCGAGCGTCGAAATAATGCGTCCATTTGCATGGCGATCGGCAACTTCCAGCAAACGCGCGGTGATCCACGCATAGTCGCTCTCGATCCAGCCTAGATTGGCCATATCGTCATCGCGATGCGCATCAAAACCCGCAGAGATATAAATCAGTTCAGGACGAAATGCTTCCAGCGCGGGCAACCATCGTTCCGCCACGACTTTACGCATGGCATCGCCATAAGTGCGCGGCGCGAGGGGCACGTTCAGCATATTACTTCCCTTCGGAATTTCGCCCAGATATGGATAGAGCGGGTGCTGGAATGTGGACACCATCAACACCTCGTCGTCACCGGCAAAAATGTCTTCGCTGCCGTTACCATGGTGTACATCAAAATCTATCAGGGCGATACGTTTAACTCCGTGATGACGCTGCGCATGGCGAATGCCAACCGCTACATTATTGAAAAAGCAAAAGCCCATGGCTGCATCGCGCTCGGCGTGATGGCCAGGTGGCCGCACCGCGCAAAATGCACGTTGAATGCTGTGCCCCGCTGCTTTCGACATGACCAAATCCGTCGCCAATACGGATGCACCCGCTGCGTGTCGCGCGGCGGTCAGCGTGTAAGCATTCATCCTGGTGTCGGGGTCTACCTGTACGTAGCCCTCCATGGGGGCCACGGCCTCAATCTCGGCAAGATGATGTGCAGTGTGCGCGCGTAGTAATTGTTGTTGGGTGGCGGCCGGCGCTTGATAGGTCGGCATCAGGTCGAGCAAGCCGTGTGACAATAAATAATCGTTAATCACATCCAGCCGCGCCGGACACTCAGGGTGGTCCTCGCCCATCTCATGCTTGGTAAACGAAGGATGCGTAATGTATGCAGTGATTGACATATCGTTTATCGGCGTGGAGTAGGTCGTATAAAAGTATTCAGGTTGTGATGATGCTATCACGCGATTAGCGGCAAAGGTTGTGCACGCAGCCAATGCCGACGGTTCGAACTCGGCTACGGGTTTGGCTTATGGTTTCGCTTGGTGTTTTGTTCCGGCGACCACAAGCGAGTAATATTTGAATTACAAAACTATATTGGAGGAGCCACATGAAGCCGCGTACGTTGACCTCACGCTGTGCCAGTCTGATGTTTGCGATTCCGCTATCGGGTTGGGCCATCGCCTCAGTCGCACAGGTGCCTCCGACTACAGTGCCAAACCCTCCGCCAACCGGAGCGCCCGTTGGAACGCCTCAGGCAATATCCGCGCCCAATGCACCCGCCGCCGCGGCAAAAACGTACCGGGCTGGTGTCGTCAAGATTGGCGAGGAAATGAAAGAAACGTTGGGCCGTGTCACCGATTTGGACAAGGCCGATAACGGCTGCTTCCTGATCTTGCGCAACGATAAAAATGGTGAACTGATTGAGCTGGGAAAGATGGAATTTTGTACTCAAAAGCCGTCTCTCAAGGGCAAAAGTGTTGAGCTCGAATATCGCCTTGAAACCATTCAGGCGAGCACTTGTTATGGTGATCCGAAGTGCAAGAAAACCGAGACGCTGCCGTATGTCGTGTCGGTGAAAGTATTGGAATAATTTGTCTGACCGCGTTGTTTTGGCAGGCAAGCCCGTGATCACGGTGCAGTGATTAAGGCATCGGCATTGTTAGCGATATCAATGCCGATTTTTCTAGGACGAGCTATTCTGATTGGCCCCACAGGCACAGGGAACAGGTGTCAGGGTCCAGGAGCAAGTGCTACAGGAGGGTAAAGCTTTAAAAAAACCTCGACGACGCGCGTCACGTGGTCATCGCGCTGTTTGCGCGAAATCAGGTTGCCGCCACCACAAGCCGCGATCATGCGTTGCTGGCCTTGGATAAGCGTGAGAAACTCTTCAGCCGCCAGATCAGAGTTGGCTATATTCAAGCGGTCTTTTGCGAGCGCGGCAAAATATTTACTCAGCCATTGCAGAAAAACATCCAAGCCATCTTCGAGAAACGCGCTTCTGACCGAGGGATACTTCGGCCCTTCATGAATAGCCAGACGAAATAGCGCCAGCGAGCTCGCTGAGAGCATCTTCGTCTGTAGTTGTTTTGCAAATCTCAGTAGTTCGTTGCGTATATCTTTATGCGGTGTTTTGCCTCGGTCCATTTCGGGGAATATGCCGCCATATACCGCCGAGACGCGACGGTTCATGATCGCTTTGAACAACTCTTCCTTGTTACCGTAGTTGGCGTAAAGCGTTGCGAGTGACCCGCCCGCGAGCCGCACCACTTCATTGACACTGGTGCCTGCGAAGCCATGTTCAAGGAATAGTTGCTCCGCCACATCCAAGAATTTCTGGCACCGATTTTCGAGTTGTGCATCGCGTGTGTTGACAGGGCTGCCACCGTCAGACAATGGTCTTTTACGCGACGCTGGTGCACGTGATGGTCGCAAGGGTTTTTCAGAAGGCGATTTTTTTAGGGTCCCCATATCAGTCTTTATGAGAAGGTTCCCAGCCACCCCCCAGTGATTTTATGAAGTCGACAGCGTAAGCCAGTCGCGACTGACGGTTACGCACCCACACTAATTGTGCGTCATTAGCCGTGCGTTGTGCGTCCAGTACATCCAGATAGCCAACATAGCCCGCGTCATAGCGGATTCCTGCCAACTCCAGTGATTTGGCCGCGGCGTCGACGCGAACTTGCAGATCGGCCTCTGCCAGAGCGGACTGATGAACGTTGCTGATGGCATCTGAAACCTCACGAAACGCGGTTTCAACCGTTTTTTGATAGCTCGCAAGTGACTCCTTTTGTCGCGCTTCGCTTTGATCAAGCTTGGCCAGATTACGGCCCGCATCAAATATGGGCAACGCCAGCGCGAACCCGGCCGACCAAATTCGCGCGCCGCTATTCAATAGCTGATCAAGCGCCGCGCTCTGGCCACCAAAAGCGCTAGTCAGCGAAATCGTGGGAAATAACGCCGCTTTTGCGACACCAATCTGTGCATTCGCTGCAATCAGGTTTTGCTCTGCCGCACGAATATCGGGACGTCGGCCCAGCAAGCTGGAGGGCAGCCCCGGGGGTGGAACAGGCGGGACCGGTGAGGCGTGAAGTGAACCTGAAGCAATTTTCAGATCAAGTTTGCCGGTAAGTGCGCCCAGCTGGTGCTCGATCAATGCGCGTTGACGTTCCAGCTCCTTTAATTGTGATGCGGCATCGGCGCGTGCGCCGAGCGCCTGGTTCAAGCCCAGATCTGACGCAACGCCAGCATCCACGCGGCTCTTTACGACATCATAAGTTTCGCCGCGAGTTTTTACGCTGTCCCGCAGCACCACAATCTGTGCGTCCAGTGAACGCAGCGAAAAATAAGCCTGTGTCATGGTGCCAGCCAGTGCCAGCCTTACCCCATCGCGGCCGTAGACGGACGCCAGCGCTTGGGCACGTGCTGATTCCGATGCGCGGCGCAGCTTGCCCCAAAAATCCAGCTCAAATGACGTTGAGGCCGCAATCCGGCGATCATTGCGGATGAACGGTGCAATGCTGGGTTGCGCGTTGAGCGTACTGACACGCGAGCGTGAGCCGCTGGCGCCAAAATCAACCTCTGGAAAAATACTGGCGTTGGTTTGACGCAGAATTGATTCAGCTTCCTCCACCTGCGCTGCTGCCAGACGCACATCAACGTTGTTGGCAAGTGCTTGTTGCACCAGCGAATCAAGAGCCGGATCAGCAAACAATGTCCACCACGAGGCCTGAAATTTGTTGCCTGCAACCGTGCTGCTGACGGCAATGCCTTCTGCGTCGTTTTGTACGAATGTTTCCGGTAACGACAACGATGGCCGCTTGTAATCGGGGCCGACCGCGCAACCAGACATTGCCAGCAGCAGCGCTAATGCGCTGGCACTGAAAACAGGCTTCAAAGAAATATATGTATTCATACTTTTCCTCCGTCGACGCTGCCTGCATTAGCGGGTGGCGGTGAAGTAGTGCCTGCTGTTGGGTTTCTATCACCGGGCTTCTTGCGCGAGCGACTGGTTATTACAAAAAATAGCGGCACGAAGATCGTGGCGACAAAGGTGGCGACAATCATGCCGCCGAACACTCCGGTACCCATTGATCGCCGTGCTGCCGCACCAGCACCACTGGAAAAAACTAGCGGCACAACGCCCAAAACAAACGCAAGTGAGGTCATTACGATCGGACGAAATCGTAAGCGCGCTGCCTGCATCGCCGCTTCGATGGGCGATAAGCCGTCGAGATAGCCTTGTTGCGCAAATTCAACAATCAAGATCGCGTTTTTCGCCGCCAGCCCGATCAATACAACGAGGCCAATCTGGAAATAAATATCGTTCTCCAGCCCGCGCAGAAGTACAAATCCCAGCGCGCCAACAATCGCAAACGGTACAGCCAACAGCACTGCAGTGGGCAGCAACCAACGCTCGTATAATGCTGCGAGAATCAAAAATACCATCACGATGGCAAAACCAAACGCGTATATCGACGCGCTACCACCGCGTTTCTCCTGGAATGCCTGTCCGGTCCACGCAATTTGATAGCCCTCTGGCAGCACAGTGGCGGCGACGTCCTCGACCGCGCGAATGGCATCGCCAGAACTGGTGCCCGGCTTGCCTGCACCCAATACCTTGGCCGCCAGAAACCCGTTGTAGCGCTCAAGCTGCTCAGGGCCGGTCAGGTAGCGAATCGACACCACGGCTTTGAGCGGAATCATTTCGTTAGTGGTGTTGGACCGCACATAAACATTACCGAGGTCTTCCGGTTTTGCGCGATAGACAGCATCGGCTTGTAACTGCACGCGGTAGGTTCGACCAAATTTATTGAAATCATTCACGTAAAGCGTACCCATAGTGCTTTGCAGCGCATCGAAAACATCGGACACGACGATACCCAATGCCATTGCCTTCTCGCGATCAACGTCCACTCTGAGCTGCGGCGAAGTGGGCCGGTAAAACGAGTTGACGGCGGTGAGTGAGGGATGGCTTTTTAACGCCGCCATAAAATCCTGCACGACTTCAGATAGCCGTTTGGGGTCGGCGTTGCCGCGTCCCTGCACATATACTTCAAATCCGCCTGCCTGGCCGATCCCGCGAATGGTGGGCGGGTTGAAAGCGAAGGCAGTGCCGTCTTTTAGTGTTGCCGCTTTACGGGTAATCTCGACCGCTGTTTCCTGCGCGCTGCCTTGTCGATCTTCCCAGGGCTTCAGCGGGATAAACATCGTGCCTGCATTGGTTTTGTTGCCGCCGCCAATCAAATCAAAGCCGTTAATCACCAGTACATTTTCGACCGCTGGGATACCGGCGAGTAGCTGCTGCATTTGGGCGGTGGCTTTACTGGTTCGTTCCAGTGTTGCACCGTCGGGCAATTGGACTGAACCGAATAAATAGCCCTGATCCTCGCCCGGCACAAAACTGGTCGGCAGGCGCAGAAATAACAGTATGCCAATGACGAGCATAAGCAGGAATACGACTAGCGAACCCAGACGTCTTTTCAGCGCCAGATCAACCGTGCCGAGGAAGCGCTTGGTGGCCCAATCGAAGCCCCTATTGAACGGGCGGAATAGCTTCGAATCATGCCCGCCTGGCTTCAACAAAATGGCGCATAAAGCGGGAGTCAGTGTTAGTGCTGTGAAACCCGAAATGACCACTGAAATTGCCACCGTTAACGCAAACTGCCGATACATTGCGCCAGCAATACCGCCCAGGAAAGCGACCGGTACAAACACTGCACACAACACGAGCACGATGGCCACCACCGCGCCTGACACCTCACGCATGGCTTCCACGGATGCATCGAATGGCGACATTTTTTCATCACGCATTAAACGCTCGACGTTCTCAAGCACCACGATTGCATCATCCACAACGATACCGATTGCGAGAACCATTGCGAACATGGTGAGGGTGTTGATTGAAAACCCCACGATCCACAGCCCGGCAAATGTACCAATTAACGATACCGGCACTGCGACCACGGGAATGATGGTCGCCCGCCAATTCTGTAAAAATACGAACACCACCAGCACCACCAATATTGCGGCTTCAAAAATGGTGATGATTACCTCTTTGATTGACGACTTCACAAAGCGCGTGGTGTCGAACGGGATGCTGTATTGCATACCCTCCGGGAAATTCATTTTTAATTCATCCATACGCTTGCGCACGGCATTAGCGACGTCAAGCGCATTAGAACCCGACTGCAGGAAGACCGCACCCCCAATGGCAGGCTTACCGTTTAAGGTGTTGGAGGTGTCGTAATTAAGTGCGCCTAGCTCGAGTCGTGCAACGTCTTTGAGTCTGAGCACGCCGCCCGGTCCGCCTGCGCGGACAACGACTTGCCCAAATTCCTCAGGGTCGAGGAGGCGTCCGGCAGCGGTCACGGAGTAGACGACTTCCTGGCCGGGTGGAGCGGGCTCGGCACCGATTTTTCCGCCAGCGTATTGATTATTTTGTGCTCGCAGAGCCGCCGCAATTTCGGTTGGCGTAATCCCGAGTTGCGCCATTTTGTCGGGTTTCAACCACACGCGCATCGAGTAGTCGCGCGCACCAAAGATAGTGAGGTCGCCGACGCCGGGAATGCGTTTTAATTCGTCGGCTAAATTAATCGACATATAGTTTGACAAATACAAGGTATCAAACCGATTGTCGGAAGAAGAGAGCGCAACCACGACCAAAATATCGTTGGAACGCTTTTGAACCGTGATACCGCTGCGCCGCACGTCTTCCGGCAGGCGTGGTAATGCAAGTTGAACTTTATTATTAAGGTTGAAGACGGCTTGATCAACGTTGGTGCCAGGCTCAAAGGTCGCGGTCAGCGTCATGGTTCCGTTTGATGATGAGCTTGAGCTGTAGTAGGTCAGCTTTTCAACGCCGGCCAACTGTTCCTCGATTGGTGCGGCCACAGTCTTGGCGAGTGTCTCTGCACTGGCGCCGGGGTAGCTGGTGGTCACGGTCACTGTGGGCGGCGCTATTTCGGGGTACACGGCGATAGGCAACAAGGTGGCCGCAATCAGGCCCGCAATGATAATAATAATGGCGATTACGCCCGCGAACACCGGACGTTCGATAAAGAACTTTGAACTCATGGCGCGCTTATTTCTTGTTGGTTGTAACAGGTGCTACAGCGGTGGCGGCCTGCGCGGGCGCATCCGTTGCTGTTGGTATCGCAGTGGCAGAATGAGCCTTTACAACCATACCGGGCCTAAGTTTGATCAGGTTATCGGTTATCACCAAGTCGTCAGGTTTTAACCCGCTTTTGATAATCCAGTCATGCCCGACCCAGCTGCCTGCTTCGACTTTTCGTTGCGTGGCTTTGTTTTCCACACCGACTACCCAAACGAAGCGGCCCTGATCATTTTGAAACACCGCAGATTGCGGCACGATGATGGCTTCCTGAATACCGGCAATCAGTTGCGTGCGCACGAATTGGCCGGGAAGCAGTGTTAAATCAGGGTTCGCGAATTCGGCGCGCAACTGGACGGTGCCCAATTTGGAATCCACAGTAGAGCCTGCAAAATTAAGTTTCCCTTTGACCGCATATTCGCGGTCGTCCGCCATCAACAGTTTTACCGCCGCGCGTTTGCCTTCGTTGCCGCGCAGCAAACTATGCTCAGACTCTGAGAGCGAAAAACGCACCCAGATCGGATCTGTTTGAGTAACAGTCGTGAGCAAGCTGGTGTCAGTGCCGACATTGACTAGGCTACCCTCCGATCGTTGTGCCCGACCGGTAATGCCGCCAATCGGGGCGCTAACAGAAGTGTAGGAGAGATTTAATTCTGCATCGCGTAAGCGGGCTTCTGATGATTGCACCGCGGCTTCGGCCTGTTTAAGTCCGGTACTTGTATCGTCCGCCTCGCGTGCACTGATGGCTTTTTTGGCCAACAGGCCTTGAAGGCGGGTATTTTCACGCTGTGCCTGTTCTAGCTTGGCACGATCCTGGTTTAGTGCCGCATGTGCCTGCACCAGCGCGTTTTCGAATGGCATCCGTTCGATCTGGAACAGAGCCTTGTGTGCCCGCACAGGTTCACCCTCGGAATACATCTGCTTTTCAATGATCCCAGTTACACGCGAGCGAATTTCTACCTCGCGAGACCCCTCCACGCGACCCACTACTTCGACCAGAATCGGCACCTGTGCCGTCGCGATTTTAGTGACGGCAACGGTTAACGGTGGCGGTGCCTCGGCTTTGCTGGCCTCAGTCTTGCTGCATGCGGCAAGCACTAATATTGTGAAAAGGCTGACCAACTTGACCAGTTGGTTTGACGTGGTATTCGGTGCACAAAGGCGGAAAATGTGGAATTTCGTATTCATGTCATGCCAATGTAGTAAATGAAGTCAATGAAATCGCGCAGACTGAATAATTTTCAGACAAAACTGCGGATACAGGAGTTAAAAAGGCTAGGAAAAGGAGCCAGAAAAAATAGGTAAAAAGATGAACGAAGAAGCAAAAGATGCGGGCTAAAAAATTGGCGTGACGAATATTACACCAGGATGTAGCAATGACTACACGAAACATGTAAGGCAAGGCGGTAAGCCGCTCTGAGTCAGCTCTCGTGTGCATTGCTAAATTCTTGAATTGAATCCTTCACCCAATGAACAATAGAATCACTTTAATAGTGACTCTTAACCTCACCCTGCGGGCACTTACGCTAGCTGACGCGCGACGCCAGATCAGCGAACATTATCTGGCGGGCTACGTGCGCGATGAATTCGGAAAGATGCTGGTATTGCGCAATACCGACCATGTACTGTTGAGGTCGAGCAGGCTAATCCGGCGCGAAGGGCTTAATGACGTGGATATTGGTTTTGCATTTCTGGCGGAATACCGCGGTCAGGGCCTCGCGTTGGAAGCTGCGCACACCGCCCTTGCGTATGGTTGCGAGGTATTGAAGCTCAGGCGCGTGGTTGGCACTACATTGCCCACAAATGCGGCGTCAATTTAGTTGCTGGTAAAGATTGGCCTGCGGTTTGGGTCCCACATAAATATGCCCGACGATTCTGAAACCCTTGCGCTTTGTGGAATTAATTTTAGGGATTAATTTCGGGAATTAATTTTGTAAGATCTTAAACAGGTTGTGCGAGTCCTTCCATACACGCTCGTTGATGTGATCAATGAGAGAGTAGCCTGCCAACGAAACAGAACCCGAAGCAACGCACTCAATCATCGCCGCTGCGTTTCTCGAAGTGAAATAGTTGAAAGGTGGTGCCATCGCCCTGTGATTGAACTGCGACGCCGTACTGTTTTTGTTTTGAGCCGGTTTTATAGAGTTTGCCGCGACCTATGCTGGCCGAATGCATCTGCCCGTCTTTGCAGGTTAATTGAGTGGATTTTTGGTTTGCTTTTGTGCTTCCCTTCGATGCGGGCTCAGCCTCTATGCCGGCGTCTGCGTCTGACCAAACTTCTACGCCAAGGGATGCGCTTTTGCGCCCGGACTCGCGGCGGGAATTGTTGGCGCCGCTACAGTCGAGGATCGTGCCATATTTCGATAAGGCATCCCGATAAAATGTGCTGACTTGTTCGACACTGTCGCCGGTTTTAAGCTTTACCACGACCATTTTTAGACCGTACGAGCCAAACCACAGGTTGAGATTTACGCCTTCCTCGTCGCTATTTATCTGCTTGCCAGTGCGCCTACCCAATTGATTTCCACGTTCCTCCCGTTCAGAGCGTTCGGAGGATGGGGTGCGGTCAACCGCCGCACCGGGATAGAGCGGCAAACCAGTATCTTCCACGCGCGGTTGGCCATTGATATCAATGCCTGCCCCAAAATGCTTGGGGGTGGAAATGCGCTGGTTATCTCCCGCTTGCGCTGCACATGCGTTGAGCACAAGTGCGGAAGCCAAAGAAAATGCCGCTGCGGCAAAAAATCTGCTGCTGATACGTGGGTTTGAATAAGCAGTATCGATTGATTTAATGGTGGCTGGGTTTACGTTCGTGCGGATATTCATGCTGCGCTCCTTTTGCTTCGAGAATTCAGTGATCTTAATATGCGCGTGTAAACGGTAGAGGGCTACTCATCAGCGATAGATTGCAGAGATTGAGGTATGGATGGAGATAAAAAATAAATCGAAAAGGCACGCGTTGTCGGGTGCTTACAGTGGGTTGTGCTTGGAAACGCCCGCCAATGCTTGAGTATCATTTTTTTGTAGGTGCTTTATCAGTGACTTGGAGCGTTGAAGCGTGCAATTATTGTGGCGCACATGCAGAGGAAATGTTTTGCCATGCCGTAAATTTGAACGAGGCCTGATTTCTTTACTAAATATATGTAAAAA
>JAYVYF010000133.1:0-3942 GCA_043784585.1 Burkholderiales bacterium | reverse complement strand
TCCGCTAGGCACCCGTAGCCGTGTGACCGACCACTCCTCGTTCCTCGGCGTGCGTGGAACCGAAGATCTGGGCGGTGGTTTGAAGGCGTTTTTTCAATTGGAAACTAGCTTCCGCCTTGATTCAAACAACTCAACATTTGCTAACCGCAACAGTGGCGTTGGCTTTCAAGGCGACTTCGGTAGCGTGCTGCTCGGTCGTTGGGATACCCCATTCAAGACAGCGACAATTGCCGTTGATGCATTTGGTGATTTGACAATTGGTGCTATCAATGCCGTAGCCAATGATCGCGGCAACTTCGGACGTCGCGATCAAAACGTCGTTCAGTACTGGTCACCTAACGTGTCAGGCTTCCAGGCGCGTGCGTCATACGCGGCTAACGAAGGCAAAACCAATGCCTCAATTACGCCACTTGGAATACCAGTACCGGGTGTGAATCCTTCAAGTTTGTCGTTTAGTGCTACTTACACCCAAGGGCCATTCTATGCAGGTTATGCATGGGAACGTCATAGAGACCAGTGGAAAGCATACCAATATGCTCCCCCCGCCGTTTTTGTCGTTAACGCGCCAGCGGTTGCAGGTGCCCGTGAAAAAGGTCAAGCCATATTTGGCACCTTTACTATTGGTCCTGTAAAACTTGGTGCGGTTACCGAGTTTTTTATTAAGGAAAATCCACTGACTGGAAACGCTGGGCGTAAAAACGGTAGCACCGCGCAGCTATACAACGCGACTTACACAATGGGCAAAAACCAGTTTATTTTCCAACATCAGCGCGCCAAAGACGGTACCTTCTCGACAATCGGCACCGCAGCACGTCCAGCTGATGCCAAGTCGTATCAAAATGTCTTTGCTTATCAGTACAATTTCTCACGCCGCACCTTTATATTGGCGCAGTACGCAGAAGTTAAGAACAACACCAACGGCCAGGCTGATATTGCTGGTGATCGTTTGAACGTTAGCCCTGATCAAGATCCGAAAGGCTTCTCGTTCGGTATCCGTCACCTGTTCTAAGCGTTTTTCAAAATCTTAGAAAAAAACCTAAAAAAGTATCAAGTAACTATTTAGCAGCGGGCACCTTCGGGTGTCCGTTTTGTTTTTCAGTCCCTTATAATTAAATATGAATATAATCGATCGTCTAATTTGCGAAATTGATGCTGGTTTACGAACGACCTTTGCATCCACGCACGCCGAACGCGCTCTGCCTGTAGATGCTACTTTCGCTGGCGCAACTACGGCAGGACTGGATTCAAGGCTGGCTGGAAATACGGATAAGGAGTCCGCTCGCTTAATGCGTGTAAACCACGCTGGCGAAGTGTCAGCGCAGGCGCTTTATCAAGGGCAATCACTCGTTGCCAAAACCGATGAAACGCGGGCGGTGCTGCAACATGCCGCGCGTGAGGAACGTGACCACCTGGCGTGGTGTGAGACGCGCCTAAGCGAGCTTGGTGGCTCCGCCAGTCGCTTGAACCCGGTGTTCTACGCAGGATCGTTTGCGTTAGGAGTCGCGTCTGGTCTGCTGGGTGATAAGTGGAGCATGGGCTTTTTGGTTGAAACCGAGCGACAAGTTGAAGCGCATCTTAGCGATCATTTGGGTAGATTGCCCGAAACCGACAGCCGAAGCCGAAAAATTCTGGAGGCCATGCGCGAAGATGAAATTCATCATGGGCAAACCGGCAAGGCGCACGGAGCGGCCGATCTGCCCGCACCTGTGCGGGCGGCCATGAAACTGGTTTCAAACTTTATGACGCGCTCCGCTTACTGGATCTAAGACGCGGGTGTTAAATCCAATAAACTGAATACATCAGTTAACTGCTGGGCTCATCAACTAGCTCAAAATCATGTGACACGTTCACGGTTGCCGCCAGCATGGCCGTCGCGGAGCAATATTTATCCGCAGACAACTGGATCGCCCGCGCGACTTTGGCGTGATCCAAAGCCTTGCCGGTAACAATGTAGTGAAAATGAATTTTCGTAAAGACTTTGGGGTCTGTATCGGAGCGTTCGGCAGCTAGCTCCACAACGCAGTCGGTAACTGGCTCGCGGCCTTTCTTCAGAATGTGAATAACATCGAATGCGCTGCATGCACCGGTGCCAATCAGCACCGTCTCCATGGGACGCGGACCAAGATTGCGGCCACCCGCCTCTGGTGAACCATCCATCACGACCGCGTGACCGCTTTCAGTTTCGCCTAAAAAGGCAGCGTTATCTATCCATTTGATGCGTGCTTTCATGCCAGTCCTTTTCAATATTCGAGATCACCGCTCGCGACCTCAATTATAGAGGACTGGTATTGATCCACATGTCACCGGCCTGCGCCGATTAGCGGGAAGAGGAACGAGTGGTATCAAAGCCATTGACAAACAAGCCTTGAATTCATTACAATTTCGGGTTCCTCTGATGGGTTCCCCCTTTCCCGCCCGTCGATTGATGTTTCCCAGGCACTCTTTGGTATTTGCGCGCTGCACTTGCACCATGCTTCCGCGCCGCAAGCGCAATACCGGCCAACCTTATTTGAGCGAGTTTTAACTATGAAAACCTTTTCCGCCAAATCGCACGAAGTTGTGCACGATTGGTATGTTGTTGATGCAACCGACAAAATTCTGGGCCGCGTGGCTTCAGAGCTGGCACGCCGTCTACGCGGCAAACACAAGCCTGAATTCACGCCGCACGTGGATACTGGCGATTTTATCGTCGTGACGAACGTTGAAAAGTTGCGCGTTACAGGCAATAAGGCTGAAGACAAAAAGTATTTTCGTCACTCTGGCTATCCCGGCGGCATTTACGAAACCAACTTCAACAAACTTCAGGAAAAGCACCCTGAACGCGTGTTGGAAAAAGCCGTCAAAGGCATGTTGCCTAAAGGCCCCTTGGGTTACGCGATGATTAAAAAGCTGAAGGTATACGCTGGTGCCACTCATCCGCATACCGCACAGCAACCCAAAGAGCTTTCTCTCTAAGTTTAGAAATTAAGGACACGCATCATGGTCGGTAAATATAATTATGGAACAGGTCGTCGCAAGAGCTCAGTAGCACGCGTGTTCATGAAATCAGGCAGCGGCAAGATTGTGGTAAACGACAAGCCACTTGACATCTATTTCTCTCGCGAAACCGGCCGAATGATCGTGCGCCAGCCGCTAGAGTTAGTTGGCAGCACCGACAAGTTTGACATCATGGTCACCGTCTTGGGTGGCGGTGAGTCAGGCCAGGCAGGCGCAGTACGCCACGGTATTACCCGTGCATTGATCGACTACGACGCAACGTTGAAGCCACAACTTTCAAAAGCCGGCTTGGTAACACGCGATGCACGTGAAGTTGAACGTAAAAAGGTGGGTTTTCGCAAAGCTCGCCGTCGCAAACAGTTCTCGAAACGTTAATCCGGATACTGCACTGGTTTGGCGTCAATCGAGCGAAAAAGCCGCCTTAGGCGGCTTTTTCGCTATTCAGGCTTATTACTGCATGGTCATTTTTGTCTTGGGGGTTTGAAAAATGCCGCTCACAAAAATTCGCTCGGCATCTCGTTTTTCACCAGTTCCCGATTTAGTTGAATTTAACGCGTTGAGTAGGGTCACACTGATCTCTAAAACTGCGGTTTTCTTTGCCAACGCGCAACATTTGATCTCATGCTGAGCACTTTCAAGTTTCGGGGTTTGCGTCGAAAAATTCGCGCCAAAATTGGTATGCGCTCGCAAAAAGTGGCGATACGTCAGCATGTGCCGTGGTACATCAAATTCGGCGGTATTGGTCTGATGACGGGCGTGGCGGCCGCTGCTGCGTGGTGGTTTATCGACAACAGCTATCAGATTACGGGCTTTAATCGCGACGAAGCGAAGCAGCAAATTGTCGTTCTAACCGCCGAAAAGCTAAAGCTTCAGGAAAACTTTGATGCGATGAAAACCCAGCTGAACGAGCACCAAAGCCAGCTAAAAGTAGAAAAAGCGTCGCAG
>JAYVYF010000132.1:0-1570 GCA_043784585.1 Burkholderiales bacterium | reverse complement strand
CAATTCAGTCGGTGCCAGCTTTTTGGCTTGCAGTAAAAAACCTGGCAGAGCGTCCGATGCCAAAGGTATCGTGGGCTGCGCGATGATGGCCGACTCGGGCGGCGGGGTGCGATCAATTTTGGTGGGTTCCAACACACATCCCGACAGCCAGATAAATGTGGCGAACATCAGCAAGGTTGATCGTATCTGGATCGAACGCTCGCAGACTAATCGGGCGCACGCATCCAGCGGTTGGGGTAAACGCATCGGAATTTTTTGCATGGGTCGCATATTTTCAATTGTTAAACGGGAACTAATGTTCGGAGGTGAATGCATCGCGATTTTTATGCGATTAAAAAAATGACTACAAAGTAGCCAACGGTTGCTTCGGTAACATCACCCGAAAACGCGCGCCCGTCGATATGATGGATGTCACCGTGCCCTGATGCATCTCGACATAATCTCGCACGATAGCCAATCCCAAACCAGTACCCTTGTTGCCGGTTTGAAGCGCTGTTTTGCTTCGATAGAACGGATCAAAAATCTTTTCATGTTCTTCGGTGGGAATGCCGGGACCGTCATCAAGCACCTCGAGAATCGCAGCTTCCTGGCGTTTGCCGAGGCGGATGAGAATGGTGCCGCCGATCGGCGAATATTTGATCGCATTAGACAACAGATTATCGATCACCACCCGCAGTTTTGCCGCGTCGCCGATCATGCTCGTTTTGTCGCATTCACGATGAACCGTCAATGATTTCGCCATCGCCGCCATTTTTTGCGCATCGACCACATCATCGATCAAATCCTTTAATTGCAGCGGCCTAAGATCGAGCGCCGCTTTTTGCGCAACACGGTTTGCGGATTGAGATTGCGAATGCGAATAAGTGAGTAGATCCTGGATCAGTTTTTCAAGGGTAAGCGAGTTCTGTTTCAAAATGCGTGTGACCTCGCGTTGTTCGTCCGTAAGCCTGCCGACAATCTCATCATTGAGCAGGTCGGAGCCTTCGCGGAGCGCTGTGAGCGGCGTCTTAAGCTCGTGCGAAACATGCTGAAAAAAACGCGTCTTCTGATCTTCCAGCGAAATCAAACGTTGGCGGAGCCAATCAAGTTGCTCGCCGAGCTTCTCAATATCGCGCGGGCCGGACACGATGATTTTTTGCGAAAGCTTGCCTTCGCCGAGCCGGTTGATCGCATCATCCAATTCCCGGATCGGCCGCGCCAGCAAATACGCGAAACCGGCAATCAGTAACAGCGCTGACGGCACGATCATCAACATTTGTGTAAATACCTGATGCTTCGATTTCGCCGAATAGGTACGCAAATTTTCGGTTTCACGATCGATCATCTGATTGGCAAGGTCGGTCAATCTCTGGGTACGTCTTCCCAACTCAACAAAATCTGCCTCAAGTTGGCGGGACAATTGTGGAGATGAGTTCTTGGTCGTCAGCGATACAAATACCGCGTTTTCGGTGGCCTTGATTGCCTCGGTGGTGGGGCGCATATCGGCAGCGGAGGGCAGCTCGGTGAACTGGGCCAGAACGCCCAAAAACGCTTCCCGTGATTTTTTATAGCTTTCTACCATGTCGGCCTC